>JABDJB010000007.1 GCA_013003425.1 Gammaproteobacteria bacterium
TGGCCGGGTTTTCGCAGTCACGTGCTGCACGACCTGGACAGCGGCACGACAGTTGCCGTGCAGGCTAATCGTGACGGGCGCATCGACCTCAGAGGCCTGGCCTGGCGCATCGCTGCGCGGGCCACCGGGCTGACGGCGCCGGACTAGTTTGTCTGTTGGGCGCCTAGTGACAGGCTGCCCGATTCCTTTATCCGGATCGCCCGGCGCAGGGCGCCCACGTCAAGTTTGGCCTTGAATTCATAGTTGATCTCATCGCTCGCGGTTTCGGCCCAGTTGGCGAAGAAACGAATACCCGCCAGCACATTCGCTGAAGCTGTCACCGTAAAATTACCGGCGCCATAAGGTTTGATCACCGGCAGCTCGTTACCGACTCCGCGAATCAGCCGCTGACCGTCCAGGCTGATGGCGAAGGAAATACCGCGCAATTCCAGCGGCGTGGCATTGGGATTGAGCACGCGCAGCCCGATTTCGAAATTGGGAATGCCGTTGGGGACCGCGATCGCCCGAAAGCTGCTTACCGTGACCGACGGCGATTCATAGTCGGGGTCAACGGTGGCGCAGCCGGCCAGCAGCGTCATCAGGGTCAGCAGGATGGGCACTCTATTCATGTCTTCACCATGTCAGGGCAAGCTGGTTTAGCTGAGTAGTCTCGTGGTTGGCTGGTTATAATGCCTGAGGCGAAGCAATGAGGGCAGTTGTATGGCTATTTCGGCTTCCGCACAGGAGATTGCCGGTGCAGCAGCTTATGAAGACCTGCATGTGCCGGCCCTGTTCCGCCAGTGGGCGCCAAGGCTCATCGCCGCCGCGGCTATTACTCCCGGCATGCAGGTGCTGGATGTTGCCTGCGGTACTGGCGTGCTGGCGCGCGAAGTTGCCCGCCAGGTGGGAAACGATGGCCGTGTGGCTGGTCTGGATGCCGGGGCCGGTATGCTGGCGGTTGCCGCACGCATGGCGCCCGAAATCGAGTGGCGCCAGGGCCTGGCCGAATCGCTGCCTTTCGAGACCGGAAGTTTTGATGCCGTTGTCAGCCAGTTCGGCCTGATGTTTTTCAGTGACCGCACGTTGGCGATCCGGGAAATGTTGCGGGTATTGAAACCAGGCGGCCGTCTTGCGATTGCCGTGTGGGAATCGCTGGAAAAGTCCGAGGCCTATCCCGACGCAGTCAACCTGCTGGACCGGGTTGGCGGTGTCGAAGCCGGTGACGCGTTGCGCGCGCCCTTCGTACTGGGTGACACACTGGAACTGGCCGGCCTGTTTGAAGTCGCTGGCGTGCAGGAAGTCGAGATTGCGACCCATCATGGACGCGCCACTTTTCCCAGTGTGCGCGCCATGGTGGAAGCCGACCTGCGTGGCTGGCTGCCTGTGATGGGGGTGCACTTGTCGGAAGACAGGATTGAAAGAATACTCGCCGATGCCGAGCACGTGCTGGCGCAATTTGTTACTGTCGACGGCAGCGTGGAGTTTGATGCACCTGCACACATTGTAACCGGCAGGTGCAGCGGCTGACGCGGCAGCTGATGCCCACCAACGTAACACCGGAATACAAAAAAGCCGAAGAGGCTTATCGCCACGCGCGCGAGCCCGGGGAGCGACTCACTTGCCTGAAGGAGATGTTGCGCACCATCCCGAAGCACAAAGGCACCGAGCACCTGCAGGCCGATATAAAAAGCCGCATCAAGCAACTGACAGAGGAACTGGCGGGGCCTAAAAAGGGCGGCCAGCGTAGCGGGCCGGCCTACGTGGTGCGACCGGAGGGTGCGGCGCAGCTGTGCCTGATCGGGCCGCCCAACAGTGGCAAATCCAGCCTGCACGCAAAGCTGACAGGCTCACACACCGGGATCGGTCCTTATCCGTACACCACGCACGTGCCGGCACCCGGGATGTTGCCGTTCGAGGATATTCACTTCCAGCTTGTCGACCTGCCGCCATTGTCCGAGGACTTTATGGAGTCGTGGTATGTCAATGCATTGCAGCCGGCCGATGGGGCCCTGCTGGTGATCGACGTAGCAGACCCGGAATGCATCGAGCAGGTGCCTTTTATCCTCCGGCGTCTGGCCGAAAAAAAGGTGTTCCTGGTTGCGGGCTGGCCCGGGATTGCCGGCGTCGAGCCGGCGGAACAGGCCGCTGATGAAAACGACGATCCGTTTCGCCTGGAGCTGCCCACGCTGCTGGTCGCCAACAAGTGCGATCTGGATCCGGAGCCGGAAGAAGTTGCGGTTCTGGAAGAATTGCTCGGGCTGAATTTTCCCGCGCTCACGGTGTCAGCCGCGACCGGGCAGGGCCTTGCTGACATTGGCAGCTTCCTGTTTTCTGCGCTCGAAGTGGTTCGCGTATACACAAAAACCCCCGGCAAGCCGTTTGAAAAGGACCAGCCGTTTACCGTGCGCCGCGGTGGTACGGTCAGTGATATTGCGAGACTGGTGCACAAGGAAGTTGCCCGCGATCTGAAGTTTGCTCGCATGTGGGGTGCCGAAGTCTTTGATGGCCAGCAGGTCGGTCCGGATCATCTTGTCGCCGATGGCGACATTGTCGAGTTGCACCTGTGACGGCACCGGATGTCTGTAAATCGGCGAGCGCGATGGCCGGCAAGCTGGCCGCCAGTCGAAACGCCAGCCGGATGCAGGCATGAAAAAACTGGCAGAACAGTTCATACGTGAAGCCATTGCGGGAACATGCGAGGTGCCCGTATACGAGGCTTGGTTCAGCGACAACCTGTCATCTATTTACCCGTTTTCCAATGAAGTGGCGCTGAAAATCGCGCGGCGTTTTCTCGACGGCCGGCTTTCATTTGAGCATGCGGATGCGGTGGCCAATGAGCTTTATGCGCTTTACGTTGCTGCACCGATCGAGCTGCCGCAGCCGGCCGATTCGATTTACCGGGCCTTTGATCGTGGCGAATATGAAATCGGCGGCGAAGACCCGGTCGAAGCGCACACCCGGCCCATGTTGAGCAGTATCCTCACTGAATACGACCATTCCTGACGATAAGCTCCGCCGGGCGCACAGAATTCCGTACAATCCTGTTTCAACACCACAGGGGGTCCGGTGATGATTCGCAGCGCTGTTGTTTTTTTGCTGGCTGTCCTTTTTTCTGCATCGACCGACGCGCAACGCACGGTCAAACCGGTTCTGCACGGCAAGCATTGGGTGGCCATCACCGGCAAACCGCTGGGAGCCACGGCCGGGGCGATGATATTTGCCCGCGGTGGTAACGCGGTCGACGCCACCTGCGCCATGCTGGCCGCTACTTCAACCATGTGGGACACGCTGGGCTGGGGTGGCGAGACTCAGGCGCTGATTTATCACCCGCAGCAAAAGAAGGTTATCGGCATCAATGGCCTTGGCGTGGCGCCAACGGGTGCCACGGCGGAATTCTTTCGTTCGAAAGGTATGCGCTACCCGCCGGAATTCGGCCCGCTGGCCGCCGTAACGCCCGGCACACCGGGAGCCCTGATGACCATGCTGGCGGAGTGGGGCACCTTGTCACTGGCTGACGTCCTGGCGCCGGCGATGGATATGGCCGCCGGCTACCCGGTCGAACAGTCGCAGGCGGACAACATGGAAAGGCGCCGCGAAGTTCTGTCGCAGTGGGAGTACTCGGCAAAAGTTTTCCTGCCGCACCTGGAGGAATGCAAGCGCTCGCGCAAGGCTGACTGCCGTGCGGCGCCGTATCCGGGCGAAGTGCTGCGTCAGGCTGAGCTGCTGGACACGTTAAAAAAACTTGTTGCTGCTGAACAAACCGCCCTGGATAAAGGCGCTGATCGCAAGGCGGCCATCTATGCTGCCTACGAGCGCTTTTACAAAGGCGATATCGCCGCCGAGCTGGTACGCGCGACACAGGCCGCCGGCGGTCTGATTACCATGCAGGATCTTGCCAGCTGGGAAGTGAAGATTGAGCAGCCGGTGATGAGCACCTACAAGGGTATCGAGGTCTACAAGCTCACCCACTGGGTGCAGGGCCCGGTCATGCTGCAGGCGCTGAATATTCTGGAGAGTGCCGATGTTGCCGCGATGGGCTACAACAGCACGCGGTACATACACGCGCTGTACCAGGCGATGAACCTGGCCTTTGCCGATCGTGATTTTTATTACGGCGACCCGTACATGCCGCCGGTGGAACCAATCGCCGGTTTATTATCGAAAAAATACGCGCAGAGCCGTTTTGAGAAGATTGACTGGCGCCGCAATGATGCCGGTGCAAAACCAGGCGACCCCTATAAATTCCAGAAGGGAAAAAACCCGTATCTTGATTTGCTGAAGGACTGGACCAATGTGCCGCCTGCGGCCGATGCGGAAGGCGAAGCGGGCTGGCAGCAGACCAACCTGCTGACGCCAGACGAGGCCTTCATGGCCGGCACCACATCGATACAGGCTGCCGATGCAGAGGGCTGGATCGTATCGGTGACGCCATCCGGTGGCTGGATCCCGGCATTCATTGCCGGCAAAACAGGTATCGGCCTGTCGCAGCGTATGCAGAGTTTTGTGCTGGATCCGGCGATGAACCCCTACAACGTGCTCACGCCCGGGCAGCGCCCGCGTGCCACGCTGACGCCTGGTATGGCCATCCGCGATGGTAAGCCCTACCTCTCATTTGCAGTGCAGGGCGGTGATAGTCAGGACCAGAACCTGCTGCAGTTTTTTCTCAATGTCGTCGAGTTCGGTATGAACGTGCAGGAGGCAGTGGAGGCCGCCAATATCAACAGCTACCAGATGCAGTCGAGTTTCGGCGCCCATACTGCTGAGCCCGGCCGCTTGCGGGTGCGGGACGACTTACCTGAGTTCACGCAGCAACAGCTGAAGAAGATGGGTTACAAGGTCGAGACGCGCCAGCGCACATCCGGGCCGATTACCGCCATCTACTTCGACCACGACAATGGCACGCTGTGGGGTGGCGCCAGCGACTTCGGTGAAGATTACGGGCTGGCATGGTAGTAAGAGCTGCAGTGCTGCCAGAATGCGATGCCGATTCCAAAGTCTCGTAAAGATCTGGTCGACTACCTGCAGTCGACTTACGAAAAGCTTCATGCGGAGCTGGAAGCAACAGGGTCGCGGGCGGGCAGCCTGCATTGCGTTGATGACTGGTCGATAAAGGACCTGTTGGCGGTGCGCGTCTGGTGGACTGAACACGTCATTGACTGGGTTGAAGCCGGCCAACGGGGCGAACGACCGGTCACGCCGGCCGACGGTTATCGCTGGAAGGAAACCCCGCGTCTCAATGCCGATATCGTGAAAAAATGCCGGCGTGAATCCTACAAGTCGTTACGCCAGCGACTGGAGCAGGGTTATCGCCGGGCATTACAGGTTATCGACGGCCTGGATGAAGGCGAGCTGCTCGATGTCGGAGTATTCGAATGGGCAGGCGGCTACCCGGTTTCGCGCTGGATCTCGATCAATACGGCGCGGCAGTATACGACTGCGCGAACGTTTATCAGGCGGGCTCAGCGCAAACGCGCTAACAGGAAATAACCAGGCATGCCGCAGCTGATGCCGACTGCGGTCGTTGCTGCAAGGTTGTGGCCGTTTGCTCATAATAAAGGTTAACCAAACAGGGGGTCGTGATGAGATATCTGCACACAATGGTTCGGGTGTCGGATCTGGACGAGTCACTCAGGTTCTATCGTGACAGTCTCGGACTGGTCGAAGTACGGCGTAATGATTACGAGCAGGGGCGCTTTACGCTGGTATTTCTTGCAGCACCCGGCGACGTGGATCGCGCGGGTGAAGAAAGCGCACCAATGGTGGAACTCACCTACAACTGGGATCCTGATAACTACGGCGGCGGACGCAACTTCGGGCACCTGGCGTACCGGGTCGGGAACATCTACGAGACATGCCAGAAACTGATGGATGCCGGCGTCACCATCAACCGGCCGCCACGCGACGGGCGCATGGCTTTTGTCCGCTCGCCCGACAATATTTCCATCGAGTTACTGCAAGAGGGTGAAGCGCTGCCCCTGACCGAGCCGTGGAAGTCTATGGGCAATTCCGGCGAATGGTAGAAGGGGCGACCAGGCCGGCCTGTTATGTCCTGACCATCGGCAAATCGAGGCCACGTTCGCGTGCGACCTCGATGGCGCGGTCGTAGCCGGCATCAGCGTGGCGCATTACCCCGGTGCCCGGGTCGTTGACCAGCACTCGCTGCAGCGCTTTTTCGGCGCGTTCGGAGCCGTCGGCGACGATTACCACGCCGGCATGCAGCGAATAGCCCATACCGACACCGCCACCGTGATGAAAACTCACCCATGACGCGCCGCTGGCGGTGTTGAGCATGGCGTTGAGCAGCGGCCAGTCGGCCACAGCGTCACTGCCGTCCTGCATCCCTTCAGTTTCCCGATTAGGTGATGCGACCGAGCCCGAATCGAGGTGATCCCGGCCAATTACGATCGGTGCTTTCAGTTCCCCGCTGCGTACCATTTCATTGAATGCAAGCCCCAGCAGGTGGCGTTCCTTGTAGCCGAGCCAGCAGATACGGCACGGCAGGCCCTGGAACTGGATACGCGCTGCGGCATGGTCCAGCCAGCGATGCAGGCTTTCCTTGTCCGGAAACAGTTCGCGGGCCTTTTTGTCGGTGTGGTGTATGTCTTCCGGGTCGCCCGATAGCGCCGCCCAGCGAAATGGCCCGATGCCTTCGCAAAACAGCGGACGGATGTACAGCGGTACAAAGCCCTGAAAGTCGAAAGCGTTTTCCACGCCCGCGTCCTGCGCCATGGCACGTATGTTGTTGCCGTAATCAAATGTCGGAATTCCGCGCTCATGAAAGCCGAGCATTGCGCGCACCTGCAGCGCCATGGATTGCTTTGACAATTTCACGTATTCGGCCGGGTCCGATTCGCGCAATTGTGCGGCACGCAGCAGTGAATATCCGGACGGAATGTAGCCATTCAACGGGTCGTGTGCCGAGGTCTGGTCAGTGACCATGTCCGGCTGCCTGTCACCGGCGAGTATCTGTGGAAATACTTCAGCGGCATTGCCGAGCAGGCCGACACTGACTGCCTCGCCCCTGGCATGCGCGGCATCGATCAGGCGCAGCGCCTCGCTGAGGCTGTCGGCTTTGTGATCAAGGTAGCCGGTCTGCAGGCGCTTTTCGATGCGCTCGGGATCAATTTCCACGCCAAGACAACTCATCCCGGCAAATACCGATGCCAGCGGCTGCGCACCGCCCATGCCGCCCAGACCACCGGTCAACAGCCAGCGCCCCTTGCCACTGCCGTCATAGTGTTGGCGCAGCGCCTCGGCAAAAGTCTCATAAGTACCCTGCACGATGCCCTGCGAACCTATGTAGATCCACGAGCCGGCCGTCATCTGGCCGAACATCATCAGGCCTTTTTTATCCAGCTCGAAAAAGTGCTCCCAGTTGGCCCAGTTGCCGACCAGGTTGGAGTTGGCGATCAGCACCCGTGGCGCCATCTCGTGAGTCTTGAAAACACCGACAGGTTTGCCGGACTGTACGAGCAGTGTTTCGTCGTTCTCCAGCCGCCTGAGCGTGGCTACGATGGCGTCAAACGATTCCCAGTCACGCGCAGCGCGGCCGATGCCGCCATAAACAATCAGCTCTTTGGGATTTTCGGCAACGTCCGGGTCGAGGTTGTTGTGCAGCATGCGCAAGG
Source organism: Gammaproteobacteria bacterium (assembly GCA_013003425.1). Lineage (NCBI taxonomy): Bacteria > Pseudomonadati > Pseudomonadota > Gammaproteobacteria > Gammaproteobacteria bacterium. The sequence continues at coordinate 7,608 of JABDJB010000007.1, forward strand.
CAGCTTCCTGTACCCAGCCTTTACACTGCATTTGTGCGCCGGTTGGTGCGTGCAGTTCTACGTCGCGGAATCGACTGCCCACGATGACCTCCATTGTTGCTGGCGAAAGCTTACCAGCGCATGAATTTCGTCGCGAGACTCCGTGCTGCAGGAGCGGCTTCAGCCGCGAACCGGATGGCCTTAACCTGCAGGAGCGGCTTCAGCCGCGAACCGGGAGGTTCTGCATCCGTGGTATCAGGCCCGATGGGCGTCTTCGTCGTCGACCTGAAGGCGATGGGTGCGTTCGGCGAGCGCTCTGCGCAGGCGGCCACGCCGGACATAGATCTGGTAGAGCAGATCTTTCATCATTTCCAGCAGCACGCCGGCTGATTCGTCTTCAAGCTGCGGGATATTGGAGCGACCGTCGGTATCGCTGTCGAATACCACTTTGCGCAGCATAGACAGCGTGTCGTCATCGAGGCCGGCGAGGCGTGCGGCGTCGTTGAACTCATCAAAGGCCGTCAGCTTGCCGCTTTCGCCGAGGTCATCAAAAACAGCCTGGGCGGTGCGCCGGCACATCGAAGCGAATGCATCGAGACAGCCTGACGCATAGCAGGTGAGTGCTTCATTGAATAACGACTGGACAGCCCTGTTATTGCCGTTCAGCTCAAAGCGTTCATTCGGGCGTTCGACTTCTTCATACAAGCTGTCCAGCTCGGCATGGTCGGTTGCATACTGGACAACGCCGAAACGCAGGAATACCGGATCGTTACACGAGTCGCAGCGAAACACGATGCCGGTATGATCAGGTTTAAACCGCGCAAGGTATTCGTAGCGCGGTACCGATACCGCACTAAGGTGTGAATGCACGTTGCAGTGCGGGCAGTCGAGCGCTACCTCGAGGTTGAGAATATGCTCAAGACGACCCCCCAGTCTTACGAATACGGACACTTGTTCTTTTCCTTATCCGGGGATAACTACGATTCTATGCAATTGAATTCCCTCGTCAATGTGGAGTTGCCATATGTCGCGCCACGGTGCGACATAAGACCACACTACGGGCAGAATTGCAGTGGATATTGGCTTGGGAATCGACTCCCACGCGAGAGAGCGGTTGCCGCTGGTGTCGGCAGATTAGTCCTTGAACAGGATCGAGCGCAGCCACTGGAAAAAATTCAGTGGTCTGGTGTCTTCTTCCAGTGCGGCCAGTTCATCGGGGCTGAAGATCAGCAGGGCCGCTTCGGGCGCCGGTTCCGGCGCTTCATCGGCACTTGTTGTGCGCATGAACTCGCCGCGTGGTATGCCTACCGTTCCGGTGTCATTGCTGAGAGTGATTTCGCCGTCGAGCACGCCGGAATAATTACCCGCCTCAAACACGCCCGCTTCCGGCAGCGAGCACTCGTTGGGCTCACACACGCGCACGCCAAAATCGGTGCCACGTACGCCGATGGTTGCCACCACCGTGTTAATACGAAATGAGGCCGGGTTGCGTCGTGCAATCAGACCGGTGATGGCCCGGAAACCGCCTTTCAGCAGCGTGATGATGCTGCGGCTGGCGCTCGGAGTGAACTCATTGAAACCGTAATCTTCAATAACCACGCGCGAATTTGGCCGCAGATGCAGCTGCGCGCCGTCACTCATCTGCAGCCGCGCCTCGCTGTCGTCACGGGTCATGATGGTGTCACCGCGAAACACGTCGCCCTGCAGCGCCAGCTGGCGCTCCTCATTGTTAAGATCCAGTGCCAGCGGAATGCCGCTGAGCGCAGTCACCGTGCCCACGGTGGTCAGCTCCAGCCGTGGCGGCTCCGGTGCCGGTTCCGGTTCGGGGGTGTCGTCCGGGATTACGTATTCGGGTAGTTCCAGCCAGGCACCGACGCGCAACTGTGATTTGTCCTCGTTGCTGAATGCGTGCGGGTTGGCAATGAATATCTCGTTTTCGATCAGTGACCAGCGTGCCGGCTGGTTCGGGTAATGCATCCGCACCAGGCCAAACAGCGTATCGCCGGACTCGACCTGTATGGATTGCCCGTCTTCGGCAGCACCCACACCCACGGTGGCGCCTGCCAGGAGCAGTACGACAATTGCGGGTAGCAGCTTACGAGTGATTTCACGCACGGCCGCGCACGATATCACGTCCGGTATCAGTGCCGCAGTTCAGCGAGGCAAACTTTTGCAAGGTGTTTACTTTTCGACAACATCCGTCAGCTTGCGCCGGGGGAGGAAGTGCTCAAGTGCTCCCTTTTTTATGGCGCTGGAAATGCTGGCGATTTCCTTGTCGTGTCGATGGTCTTTCGGGTCGTAGGCGACGCGCTGGCGTACCCAGGCGTGCAGCGGTTCGAGTTGTGGCGTCGTTTTCAGCGGCCGTTGTGCGTCGATGGCATGCGCCGCTGCAATCAGCTCAATGGCCAGTACGTAGCCGACGTTGTCACAGACGCGGTTGAGTTTGATTCCGGCCCAGGCAGCCATGCTGACGTGGTCTTCCTGCCCGGCGGAGGTGGGCAGGCTGTCGACCGAGGCCGGATGCGCCAGTGTCTTGTTTTCCGACACCAGTGCCGTAGCGGTGACATGCGCGACCATGTAGCCCGATTCCAGGCCGGGCTCCGAGGTGAGGAACATGCTCAGATTCGGGTTGATCTTGCGGTCCATCAGGTCGATACGCCGCTCGGCAATACTCGCCAGCTCGGCGACTGCAATTGTCATGTAGTCGCATACAAAGCCCAGCGGCTCGGCATGAAAGTTTCCGCCCGACAGCACATCGTTACCAAATATCAACGGATTGTCGGTGACACCATTTATTTGTCGTGCCAGAACGTCGGCCACATGATCCAGCGCGTCCCACACAGCCCCGAGCACCTGTGGCATGCAGCGCAGCGAATAGGGATCCTGCACCCGGTCACAATCGACATGCGAGTTGTTGATATCGCTGCCGGTCAGCAAGTTTCGAAACTGCTCGGCGACTTTCTGCTGTCCCTGCAGGTTACTCGCTTTGTGTATGCGCTGATCAAAGGGCGTAAAACTTCCGGCCAGCGCTTCGACAGACAGCGCGCCGATTACAATGGCAGCGTTGAGCAGGCGTTCGGCGCGTATCAGGCCCTCGACAGCCAGTGCGGTGCTGATCTGTGTGCCATTTATCATGGCAAGCCCTTCCTTGGCCTGCAGCACCACGGGTTTCACACCCGCAGCCTCGAGCACGTCGCTGCCCGACAGCTCGCGATCGCCCTGTCGGGCTTCACCTTCACCAATGAGTGCCAATGCCATGTGCGCCAGCGGTGCAAGGTCGCCTGAAGCTGCGACCGACCCGCGCGACGGGATCAGCGGGGTTATATCGTGATCCACCATTGCCAGCAGAGTTTCCGCCAGCAGCGGCCGGGCGCCGGAAAGCGCTGCCGCCAGGCTGTTTGCCTTGAGCAGCATTGCACGGCGAACCACCGCGGACGGTAATGGCTGGCCGACGCCGCACGCATGACTTCGAACCAGGTTGTACTGCAGCGTTTCGACCGCATCACGATCGATGCGGCGGTTGGCAAAAGCGCCAAACCCGGTGTTGACTCCGTAAACTACCTGTCCTTCGTCGACAATTTTCCGCAATGACGTTACGGCTGCGTTCATCGACTGCACCGCCGACGCGCTGAGTGAGGGTTTGCAGTCTTCGAGGTGCAGCAGATCCTTGAGACGCAGGCTACTGCCGTCCAGTTCCAGTTTGCTCATACCGGTTGCCCGTTGATATAGACCGCTTCCGGAGTGATTCCGCCCAGTCGGTAGAGCAGGAATTCCGGGGCCGGAATATCCCATAGCGAAAAGTCAGCCAGCTTGCCAACTTCAAGTGTGCCGATATTGTCTTGTTTGCCAAGCGCCCTGGCGGCATTTTGGGTGACACCCAGCAGCGCTTCATCAGCAGTAAGGCCAAACATGATGGTCGCCATGTGCATCGCGGTCAGCAGGCTGGCGATGGGAGACGTGCCAGGGTTCAGGTCACTGGCAACGGCTATCGGCACCTTGTGCCGGTGCAGCGAAGCCAGTGGCGGGCGATGGATCTCGCGCAGGAAATAATAGGCCCCGGGCAGCAGCACCGCGACGGCGCCGTGAATGCCCATCGCCTGTATGTCATCGTCTTCGGCGCACTCGAGATGATCGCAGGACAGCGCGCCAAGCGCGGCCGCGAGGGCCGTGCCGCCGGAATTGGACAACTGCTCGGTGTGTGCGCGCCGCTGCAGGCCGAGTGCTGCGGCGCGCTCGAGTATGGTCCGGGCCGCGTCCTGGTCGAATGCTATTGACTCGATATATATGTCGCAGGTGTCGCTGAGTTTTTGCTCGGCTACGGCCGGCAGCATCTCCTGGCATATTTCTGCGACGTATTTTTCCTTGCCCGATTCTGCCGGGATAGCGTGCGCACCGAGGAAAGTCGGCACGATGCGCTGCTCCGTATTACGCGCAACGCTGCCAATCGCGCGTAACATCTTCAGTTCGTCACTGGTGGTAAGTCCGTAACCGCTTTTTATTTCAATTGTGGTCACGCCTTCGCGCGCCAGTGCCGCAACCCGTGGCAACGTCTGTTCGACCAGCTGGTCTTCGCTGGCGGCGCGCACTGCACGTACCGTGGAGGAGATGCCGCCACCTTCGCGGGCGATCTGTGCGTAGGTGGCACCCTCAAGCCGGCGTTTGTGTTCGGCCATCCGGTCACCGGCATAAAGCGCATGGGTGTGACAATCGATTAGCCCTGGTAGTACGACACGGCCACCTGCATCAATGGTGCTGGTTGCCTCGCCGCTGGCCGGCAGGGCGCTGATACGACCGCCGCTAACCGCAAAAGAGGTGGCGGCGGCTGGCCGGACATCACCTGCCATCGGGTACAATCTTGCGTTCTTAACAATCAGGTCATGCACATCAATACTCGATGAAGACATTGCGGTTTCAAAACGCGCTCCTGCCGGACGGTATCCGGCCCGTGCAGTTACAGGTCGATGATACGGGGCTGATCACCGCCGTGGAAGATGCGGCAGACGGCCCATGGGATGGCTGGCTGGCTTTGCCCGGCATGGTCAATGCGCACAGCCACTGTTTCCAGCGTGTGATGACGGGTTTTGTCGAGGCTGCCGGAGGCGATCGCAGCTTCTGGGGCTGGCGCGAACTGATGTACCGCATTGCGCAGAACACCACGCCGCGCGATCAATATGTCATTGCACGGCGCGCTTTTCGTGAAATGCTGGCTGCCGGATACACGACAGCCGCAGAATTTCATTACCTGCACCACAATGTGGATGGCAGTGCCGGCACAGAGATGGCGCAGGCTGTGATTGACGCAGCAGCAGACACCGGAATCCGCCTGCGGCTGTTGCCGGTGCTGTACCAGCGCGGCGGTTTTGGTCATCCCGCTACGGATATGCAGCGACGGTTTGTGCACAAGACAGTGGACGACTACCTGCAGCTGGTTGCCCGGCTTGGTGACGCGGTGGCCGGCATCGCACCACACTCGGTGCGGGCCGTTGATCCGGCGGTATTGCCTGAGGTCGTTGCCGGCGCCCGCGAAATCGTCGGTGATGACATGGTGATCCATATGCATGTCGCCGAGCAGATGGCTGAGGTGGAAGCAACCGGACAGGCCACCGGGTTTACACCGGTTGCATTGATTGCCGAACACTGCGCGCTTAATCCGTTGTGGTCTTTTGTACATGCCACTCACGTCAACGAGCACGACATGCGGCTGATGCTGGACAATGGCGTCAACGTCGTGCTGTGCCCGCTGACCGAAGCCAACCTGGGCGACGGCGTGTTCCCGGTGAAAGAATTTATCCACGCTGGCGGCCGCATCGCCATTGGTTCTGACTGCAATGCACGTATCGACGTTGTCGAAGAGCTGCGGCTGATGGAGTATGCGCAGCGGCTGGTGCGGCAGCGTCGTGCGGTGCTGGCCGACCAGGACGGATTGGGTGCGAGGCTTTGGGCCCATACGGCCCGCGCTGGCGCAGGCGTGCTGGCTCTGAACGCCGGGCGCATCGAGGTCGGTTGTTCTGCTGACCTGGCGGTACTCAGTGAGCGTCCGCCGCTGAGCGGATTGGCGCCGATGCGCGCGATGGACGCGCTGGTTACAGGTGGCGATGCCGCTAACATCGCGGAGGTCTATGTTGGCGGCCGTCTCTGTGCCCCCGACGCTGAGCCGGATGCGCAGTTTGTAGCGGTCATGCAACGGCTGTGTGCATGAGCGCTTTTGTCGAGTTGCCGGCACGCGGCGACCCTGTTCCGATCGTTGTCAGCATCCCGCATACCGGCGTCGAGGTGCCGGAAGAAATTGCCGCGCGTCTTGCTGACGAGTCGAAGCGCAATCTGCCGATGACCGACTGGCATTTGCACCGTCTGTATGACTTCCTGCCGGAGATGGGTATTAACGTGCTGCACGCCCGTTACACGCGTCTGGCCGTTGACCTGAACCGCTCACCGGACGGGGCCCCGCTGTACCCGGGACGCTTTGAAACCGGCCTGGTTGCCTGTGAAACCTTTGACGGCGAACAGATTTTCAGGGAACCTCCGGACCCGCAGACTATCGAAGCGTTGCGACACCGCTATCATCAGCCGTATCACGAGCGCCTTGCCGGACTACTGCAGGGTGTAATCGACAGGTTTGGCCATGTGGTACTGGTCGATGCGCACAGCGTGGCATCGCGGGCCAACCGGGTGCATGGCGCGCTGCAGCGGGATATCTACCTGGGTGATCGCGACGGGACCAGTTGTGCCGGCTGGCTCACCGCCACGCTACGCGATGACTTTGCTGCGTCCGGTATGCAGGTACAGGTAAACGACCCTTACAAGGGCGGCTACACGACGCATCATTACGGCCAGGCGCCGGAAGTGGATGCGGTGCAAATTGAGATGTGTCAGCGGTTGTACATGAATGAAGACAACCCTGACCTGGTAACAGAGGAAAACTGGGAATTGACCAAAACAATACTGATTGATGTTTTTGCTGCGCTGGCTGGGCGACTGGAGCGCAACTGACATGGCCTTCAAGACCTTTCCGTTGACTGTGGTGGGCGTGGAATTGATCACGCCGACTATTCTGGCACTCAGGTTTGAGCGTGAAGATGGCGAGCCCTTCGAATACACCGCCGGGCAATTCATCAACATCCACTTTGAGGTGGATGAACAGCCGGTGCATCGTAGTTATTCAATTGCATCACCGCCGGGTTCCGGCGAGATCGAGGTTGCCATATCGCCGGTGAAGGGCGGCCGCGCAACGGAGCTGTTATTCAACCTCAAGGTTGGAGACACCATCAACGCCAGCGGACCCTATGGACGGTTCGTGCTGCGCGACGACGAACCGTGCCGCTACATTCTTGCCGCCACCGGTACCGGCGTAACGCCGTACCGTGCCATGCTGCCGGCGCTAAAAGAGTTACTGGGCAAGGGATTTACCATCGATATTCTGCTGGGTATCTGGCGGCGCGAAGAAGCGCTGTACGCTCAGGACTTTATCGATTTCTGTAATGACAACAACGGTGCCGTATTCCACGCTTGTTACAGTCGCGAAATGCCGGAGGAGCCGGCAGTGCACGAGAGCGAGGGGTACGTACAGATTCACATTGCGGCACTCGATCCGCGTCCCGAAACTGACATCGTGTACCTTTGTGGTAATCCGGACATGATCGACGAAGCAATGGAGATGCTCAAAGCGCGCGAGTTCCCGACCCGACAGCTGCGCCGCGAGAAATACCTGCCCGCAAAAGCCTGATTGTTTGAGTAATCCCCGGCTACCATTGGTAATAGTCAATGGTCGTATTCGCCAGGAGAAAAACCATGCGCTCCATTTCTGTGTCAGTGCTGGCTGTATTGGTCACAGCCTGCAGTAGCACGATGACTGAACCCGCGACAGAGGCCGCAGCGATGGCACCAGGCTACTTTGGCAGCGACGCAGGCTGCATGGAGGGCCCGCTGGTGCAGTTTGGTCAGTACATTGGCCAGTGGAAAATCGAGGATTCATCGCTGGCGCGTGACGGCTCGGGCTGGACAAATGGCCAGGGTGCGCAATGGGATTTCGTCTGTGTTGGTGGCGGTACCGCGGTCCAGGATTTCTGGATGCCAAACGAAGGACCGGTCGGTACTAATCTGCGCACCTATAATCCTGAAACAGAATCGTGGGATATCGTCTGGACAATCAAGGGTCTCGTCGGCCAGGCGCACATCAATGCAAAACAGCAGGCCAACGGCAACCTGTTGATGACCTATGTGTCACCGGCCCAAAACCCACCGCGCCGAATTACATTCTTTCCGGCAACCGAAGATAGCTGGAACTGGATGATGGAGTTCTCCTTCGATGGCGGCGAGAGCTATATCGAGGTCTATCGGATCAAAGCGACACGGATTCGCTAGTTGAGTCCTGCGCGCAATCTGCGCTCGCGAACATTACTGTGCCGCAAGCTGCTGGCGATAGGTTTCCAGTTCCTCACGCCGGGGCAGGGCGGTTTGTGCGCCGGCCCGGGTCGTTGCCAGCGTGGCGGCAGCGCAGGCGAATTCGAGTGCTTCGCCCGGGGCCATCTCCTCCAGCAGTGCCAGCGTCAGCGCAGCGGTAAAGGTGTCACCGGCACCGGTAGTATCAACGACCTCGGCCCGGGGCGCCGCCGCCTCCGCAATAACCTCGCCATTTTTTTTCAGCACTGCGCCGCGTTCGCCATAGGTAATTGCGACCAGGTTCTTGCAGGCGTTGATCCCGGAGCCAAAAAACAGGCTTTCGGTCTCGTTCATGACGATCAGGTCGGCGCGCTGCAGGATCTCGTCCGGTACCTCCGTTGCCGGTGCCAGGTTGATACAAAATAGTCCTTCAAAGCGTGCTGCCGCTGCCGCAACTGTCGCCATGGGTACTTCCAGCTGGCAGATCAGGGCATCGGCGCCGGACAGCTCGAGATGATAGGGCGTGAGACGCCGGTTGGCGCCCGGCGCCACGACGATCTGGTTTTCACCATCCGGCGCAACCGCGATCAGGGCCACGCCCGTTGTTTTGGATTTGTCCGTAACGCAGCGCGTCAGGTCGACGCCCTCGTTTCGTAGCAACGCCAGTGCTTCGTCAGCTGTCGCATCACCGCCGGTGCAGGCGCACAGGAACACGCGGGCTCCAAGGCGATGCGCTGCCAACGCCTGGTTGGCACCCTTACCGCCCGGGTACCGGGCCAGCGTTGCGTTGGTTACCGTTTCGCCCGGCACCGGCAGGCGGGGTGCGTGCGCAACCAGGTCAAGGTTGACTGAGCCGACGACTACGATTGCGGGTTTGTCACTCATTACTCAGTTCTTGCTGTAGCGCGAGAGACGATCGGCCAGGAGGTCATAAAACGCATCGGCATCGGCATGATGTATCCACGTGGCATTTATTGGTCGATCCGTCACGCGCCAGAAATCTACTGCGGTGTGCCCCATAGTCAGTGGTGATTCAGTTTCAACCGAGATATTGCACTCCTTGCCTGAGAAGATAGCAGGGCGCAGCAGAAATGCCATGGTGCAGGGGTCGTGTAATGGTGCGCCGTCGGCACCATACTTTTTGCTGTCGTGACGACTGAAAAACTCCAGCATGTCACAGGTGGCATCGGCAACCGGGTTATCCAGGGCGCGAAGTGTGGCGATACGTGATCTGGACGCCAGCACCTGGTGCGTCACGTCCAGGCCCATGGTCACAATCGGCCTGCCGCATTCGAACACAATTTTTGCCGCATGCGGATCCACCAGCATGTTGAACTCGGCCGATGGAGACGTGTTGCCGCCCTGGCCCATCGCGCCGCCCATCATGACGATACGTTTGATTTTTTGCAGTATTTCCGGCTCGCGCGTAATGGCAACGGCAACGTTTGTGAGTGGTCCGGTCGGTACAAGGGTGATGGAGTCATCGACTGCGTTGGTCAGAGTTTCGATGATGAAGTCGACCGCGTGTTGTTCCTGTAGCGGCGTACGTGGAGTGCTGATCTCGACGCCGTCGATGCCGGTCGAGCCATGCACGTTTTCGGCGGTGATCAGTTCGCGCACTACAGGCTGGTCGCAGCCGGCATAAACGGGCATGTCGGTGAAGCCGGCCAGGTCACACATCAGCCGTGCGTTGCGTGTCGTCAGGTCCAGCGGCACGTTACCGGCGACCGTCGTTATTCCGAGTACATCGATTTCATCCGGCGAAGACAGCGCGAGCAGCAGATTTATTGCGTCGTCCTGCCCGGGATCGCAGTCGATTATTGTCGCGTGATGTGCCATCTGTCCTGAGTTTAGCGAAAGCCCATTTTCTTCAGGAAAGCGTCATACCGCGGATCGCTGTGCAGTGGATCGAAGGTGGTGTGGGCCTGGATGTATACGAGTCCCGGGTCGCGGATTGCGTAGCCACGGTCGAGCCAGGCAAAGGCATTGTCGAGATCGCCCCACGCGGTGTATATCGCAGCGGCCTGGTAGGCGACATCATCACCATATTCTGCGGTCAGTTCGTGGAGATATTCTTGTGCGGCAGTTGTATTCCCGAGGTCGTACTGAAGAATTGCCTGCATCGTTAATTTCAGAAAATCGAACGTCTCGGTATCGGCAGCATCCAGGCCTTGCGCGTACTCACCCCGTTCGCGGTGGACAATGGCAAGTAACAGGCCCAGCGAGCCACGCTGCGGGTGTACCTGATGCAGTTTTCGCGTGGCTGCCAGCGCTTCGTCGAGTTGGCCATTGGCTACTAATCCCCAGGCGACATCGACCTGCAGGCTCACGTTAAGCGGGTCCACCGATAGCGCCTTAGTGTTTTGTTGCAGCCAGCCCGCGCGGTCTCCCCGAATGGCCATCAGACTGGCCATTTCGCTGCGTAATTCCGGGTCGCCCGGGCGCAACGACAGCGCGCGCCGCAGCGACGCTTCGGTACCAGCCCAGTCCCAATCATGCGAAGTCTGGATATGTGCCAGTGCCAGGAGTGCCTCGGGCAGCTGTGGGTCGAGCTGCAGGGCCTGTTGCGCTGCGTGGCGTGCTCTCTCGTAGCCGGCGGCAAAGGTCTCATCAAATCCAAAGCCGGTCTTGTAGGCGATAGCTTGTGACAGCCCAGCCCAGGCGAGTGCCATCTCAGGATCGATACTGATCGCACGCTCGTATTCGACGATTGCCTTATCCCAATCTTGGACGGACTTCCGGGACATGAATGACTGGCCCAGCAGATAGGCGTTGTAGGCTTCGAAGTTTCCGGAGTAGCCGGTGTTGGGCGTTCCTTCGCCCAGGATGTTCTTGCGCAGTGCTTTAACGACTGCGGTGGCAATTTCATCCTGTATTGCAAAAATATCCGTCAACTCGCGGTCAAATGTTTCCGACCACAGGTGAAAGCCGTCTTTGGTCGCGACCAGCTGTGTGGTGATACGAATACGCTCGCCGGCCTTTTGCACGCTGCCCTCGAGGATATTGCCGACATTGAGTTGCTCGCCAATGCTGCGCAAGTCCTCGTTTTTCCCTTTAAAGGCAAAAGACGAAGTGCGCCCGGCGACCTTGATCTCGCGAACCTGCGCCAGCGCATTGAGCAGGTTTTCCGTCAATCCGTCGGTAAAGTACTCCTGGTCGCCAGCCGGACTCATATCGACAAAAGGCAGCACCGCGACAGAGTTTTCGTCAACCACCGCCGCCTGCGTCGCCGAGTCGGTTGCCGTCTGTTCCGCCGACGATGTTGTCGGTGCCGCTGCATCACCGGTAAAGCGGTCGAATGCAAACAGGCCCAGTGCAATCACCAGCAAGGCAATCACCGCAATATCCAGTTTCTTTGCCGTGTGTGCGGTGACCGAATCTTCAGGTGTCACCCGCGACTCGCGCATCAGGCCATCGGGCGTAAGTTCATAAACCCAGGAAAACAGCAGCGCGGGGATGAACAGGATCGCCAGCACCGCGATGGTCATTTTGATAACCCAGTCGGGTGCGCCGAAAGCATCGGCTGCGAGTTCGATCAGCTGTACCAGTACCCACGAGCTCACCGCGTAGGCAATGGCCACCCGGAACACGTTGCGCCGTTTTAATTCAGTTAGAAATGTCGCCATGGCGCCAGTTGCTGCAGCTCATAATTCAGCGTAGCAGTGCGCCTGTCGGGGCGCCAGCAGAAAACATCAGGCAAGGCGTTTGTAGCGGATGCGGTGTGGCTGGTCGGCGTCGTGGCCCAGGCGCTTTTTCCGGTCTGCTTCGTAATCGGCGTAGTTGCCTTCGAACCAGGTCACGTGGCTGTCGCCCTCAAACGCCAGAATGTGTGTTGCGATACGATCGAGAAACCAGCGGTCATGCGAAATCACCACGGCGCAGCCGGGAAAGGCCAGCAGTGCTTCTTCCAGTGCACGCAAAGTCTCTACGTCCAGATCGTTGGTCGGTTCGTCGAGCAGCAAGACGTTGCCACCGGAACGCAGCAGTTTCGCCAGGTGCACCCGGTTGCGTTCGCCGCCCGACAGCTCGCCGATGTGCTGCTGCTGGTTGTTGCCGCGAAAATTGAACCGGCCGACATAAGCTCGCGATGGCGTCTCGTAACTGCCGACCTTGATAATGTCCTGCCCATCCGAAATTTCTTCCCAGACAGTCTTGCTGTCGTCGAGTGCATCGCGGCTCTGGTCGACGCAGGCCAGCTCGACGCTGTCGCCGAGACGCAGCATGCCGGCATCCGGCTCCTCGCTGCCGGTGATCATGCGAAACAGCGTTGTCTTGCCGGCGCCGTTGGGCCCGATGATGCCTGCGATGCCGCCGCGCGGCAGGCTGAAAGTCAGTCCGTCAATCAGCAGCTGGTCACCGAAACCCTTGCACAGGTCTTCGGCCTCGACGACCAGGTCGCCCAGGCGCGGGCCGGGCGGAATATAGATCTCGCGGGTTTCGTTACGCTGCTGGAAGTCTTTCGATGCCAGCTCATCAAAACGGTTGAGTCGCGCCTGTGACTTGGCATGGCGGCCCTTTGGGTTGGCACGTACCCACTCCAGCTCAGCCTGCATTGCCTTGCGCCGGGCTGCCTCCTGTTTTTGCTCGGTTGCAAGACGGGCTTCTTTTTGTTCCAGCCAGGAAGAGTAGTTGCCTTCCCACGGAATGCCATGACCGCGATCCAGCTCGAGAATCCAGCCGGCAACATTGTCGAGAAAATAGCGATCATGAGTAACCGCCACCACGGTGCCGGGGTACTCGTCGAGGAACCGCTCCAGCCAGGCAACCGATTCGGCATCGAGATGATTGGTCGGTTCGTCGAGCAACAGCATGTCCGGCTCTGACAGCAGCAGCCGGCACAGCGCAACCCGCCGTCGTTCGCCGCCTGACAGTTTTGCGACGTCGGCCTCCCATGGCGGCAGGCGCAATGCAGCGGCGGCAATTTCCAGTTTGCGCTCGAGTTCCCAGCCGTTGCAGGCCTCGATGGCATCCTGCAGCCGTGCCTGTTCTTCGAGCAACTTGTTCATTGCGTCGTCGTCCATCGGTTCGCCGAGCTTCATACTCAGCTCATCGAATCCGGTCAGCAGGGCGCGGATCTCGGCTACGCCGTCCTCGACGTTGCCACGCACATCGCGGGTATCGTCGAGCTGCGGTTCCTGCGCCAGGTAGCCGACACGCAGACCCGGTTGCGGCCGTGCCTCACCTTCGATATCGGCGTCGACCCCGGCCATAATGCGCAGCAGGGTCGATTTGCCCGACCCGTTCAGACCCAGCACGCCGATCTTGGCGCCCGGGAAAAAGCTCAGGCTGATGTCTTTGAGAATATGCCTGCCGGGCGGCACAACCTTGCCTACCCGGTTCATCGTGTACACGTACTGCGCCATCGAACCCCCCTCAAGTGGCGCCAGATTATGCCGCAAAATGCTGCCGGGGTGGCGGGCGCTGCGGTAAACTCGGGCGTTTACTACACGTCCCTTGGGGGGAGCATGTATACAGCGGACTGGACCATCGCCGGTTTTGACAAGGAGCTGGCAGCCGCACTGGAGCACGAGCGTCGGCGCCAGGAAGAACATATCGAGCTGATTGCCTCGGAAAACTACGCCAGCCCGCGTGTGCTCGAAGCCCAGGGCTCGGTCATGACCAACAAGTATGCCGAGGGTTATCCGGCGAAGCGCTACTACGGTGGCTGCGAACACGTCGATGTTGCCGAGCAGCTGGCCATCGATCGCGCCAAAAAACTGTTTGGTGCGGGCTATGCCAACGTGCAACCGCATTCAGGTTCACAGGCAAATGCTGCCGTGTACCTGGCCCTGCTCAAACCCGGTGACACGATACTGGGCATGGCGCTCGACCACGGTGGTCACCTGACGCACGGTGCCAAGGTCAATTTTTCCGGCAAGCTGTTCAACGCGGTGCAATACGGCATCAACTCCGAAACCGGAGAAATCGACTACGAAAAAATGGAACAGCTCGCTGCCGAGCACCAGCCAAAGATGATTGTCGGCGGCTTCTCTGCTTACTCGCGGGTCGTGGACTGGCAGCGCATGCGTGACATCGCTGATTCGGTTAATGCCTACCTGATGGTCGACATGGCACACGTTGCCGGGTTAATTGCGGTGGACGAGTACCCCAGCCCGGTGCAGATCGCCGATGTCTGCACTACCACTACGCATAAAACTCTGCGCGGCCCGCGCGGCGGTCTTATTCTGGCGCGTGATGACGAGGCGCTGAACAAGAAGTTCAATTCGCTGGTCTTTCCGGGCACCCAGGGCGGGCCATTGATGCACGTGATTGCTGCGAAGGCAGTGGCTTTCCTCGAGGCACTGCAGCCGGAGTTCAAGTCCTACCAGCAGCAGGTGAAGGCCAATGCCCGGGCAATGGCGGCAGCGCTGATGGAGCGCGGTTATGACATCGTGTGCGATGGAACCGACAACCACCTGTTTCTTGTTGACCTGATTCAGAAGGAAATAACCGGTAAAGATGCCGATGCCGCACTTGGTCGTGCCAACATCACGGTAAACAAGAACACGGTACCGAACGATCCACGTTCGCCCTTCGTTACCAGTGGTCTGCGGCTGGGAACGCCGGCAATTACCACCCGTGGTTTTGGTGTCGACGAGACTCGCGAGCTGGCTGGCTGGATCGCCGACGTTATCGATGACCTCGGTGATGAGTCGATTGTAGCCCGGGTCAAGCGTCAGGTGCTTACTATCTGCGAGCGTTTCCCGGTGTATGCGCCCGACGCCAACCAGGCCACGCCGCTGCAGTACACGGGTTAGCCGCCGGCACGAAGTATGCATTGTCCGTTCTGCGCTGGTACTGAAACCAAGGTAATTGATTCGCGTCTCGCTGCCGAGGGTGGCCAGGTAAGACGTCGTCGCGAATGCCTGGGCTGTGCCGAGCGGTTTACTACCTTCGAAACACCGGAGCTGGTGTTGCCCTACGTGGTAAAGAACGATGGTGAACGCGAGCCATTTGACGAGAACAAGATGCGTGGCGGCATGCAGCGGGCGCTGGAGCGCCGGCCGGTATCCGCCGAAGACATCGAGCAGGCGATTACCCGTATAAAGCATGCGCTGCGCACCACAGGCGAGCGCGAAGTCCCGGCACGCACCGTCGGCGACCTGGTTATGGATGAGCTGCACGACCTCGACCAGGTTGCCTATGTCCGCTTCGCTTCCGTGTACCGCAGCTTCCAGGACGTCGAGGCCTTTCGTGAAGAAATCGACCGTATGCAGCGCATACGGCCAAAAAACCGCGCCCGGCGCCAGCTTTCGCTGCTGCCTGTGGACGAAAAAACCAAGAAAAAACCTCGCCGCAAATGAGCGTCCTGACGGCACACGAGCATGCGCGTATGGCGCGTGCAATTTATCTTGCCGGCCGGATACGCAATGGCTGCGATCCGAACCCGCGTGTCGGTTGCGTGATCGATGCCGACGGAAAAATTGTCGGCGAGGGTTTTCATCGCCGTGCCGGCGGCCGCCACGCCGAAGTCGTGGCGCTTGATGCCGCTGGCGAGCGTGCTCGCGGTGCGACTGCTTTTGTCACCCTCGAGCCGTGCAATCATCAGGGCCTTACCGGCCCGTGCACACAGGCGCTTATCGCTGCCGGCGTAAAACGGGTAGTGGTTGCCGCAGTCGATCCGAACCCGAACGTCGATGGTGGCGGGCAGGCGGCGCTGCAGGCGGCCGGTATCGAGGTGCATAGTGGCCTGCTGTCGGAAACGGCACAAAGGCTCAACCGCGGTTTTGAAATGAGAACGCGATCGGGCCGGCCATTTGTGAGCAGCAAGATCGCCGCCAGTGCAGACGGTCGCGTGGCGCTGCCAGGCAGTCGCAGGCTGTGGATTACCAGCCCGGCGTCGCGTGACGACGTGCAGCAGATGCGTAGTCGTGCTTCTGCAATGCTGACGGGAATCGGAACGATACTGGCAGACAATCCGCGCATGAACGTGCGGCTTGCGGAAAATGTCAGCTGGCAGCAGCCGTGGCGGGTTGTGCTTGATTCGGCACTCCGTACGCCCGGTGATGCTGCAATTCTCGGCGAGCGTTGCATGATTTTTTGCACCGAAGCCGCAGGGATAAAGCGCGAGACGGCGTTGATCGATAGTGGTGCACGCGTGAGCCGTATCGCGGGTAACGACAAGGGCCTGAATCTTGCCGCGGTCATGCAGCAGCTGTGTGTTTTGCAAATCAATGAAGTCATGGTGGAAGCCGGCCCGATACTCAATGGCGCCTTGCTCGATGCCGGTTTGCTGGACGAAGTTGTGCTTTACAGGGCGCCCGCCAAGCTGGGTCGCGAAGGCCGGTCGATGTTTGAAGCACCCGCCATCGATGACATGGCCAGCCTCCCGCATTTCAGCCAGGTCGGCAGCCGCCGCATCGGCGATGATTGGCGTCTCCGTTACGTTGCGGGTAGCGTGTAACGGTGTTTACCGGAATCATCACACGCATCGGAGCGCTTGCCGCGCGGCAGGTCGGTGACGGCAGCGAAATGCTCACCATCGACGCCGGCGACAGGTTTCTGGAGAACAGTTCGGTTGGCGACAGTATTGCCGTCAATGGCGTCTGCCTGACCGTAACTGGCATCGACGGTGTCCGGTTCAGCGCCGACGTTTCAGCCGAGTCGCTGGCGTGTACCACGCTGGGCGACCTGGCGCCTGGCAGCAGGCTCAACCTGGAGCATGCGCTGCGGGCCAGTGACGCGCTGGGCGGGCACCTGGTCAGCGGCCATGTCGATGCCGTCGCCGAGGTGCTGGATTGCCGGCCAGAGGCGCAATCGGTGCGCGTTTTTGTCGCCCTGCCGGACCCGCTGGCGGCTCTGGTCGCGCCAAAAGGCAGTATCTGTGTTGACGGCACCAGCCTCACGGTCAACGAGGTGGAGCCTGGCCGTTTCGGCGTTAACATTATTCCCCACACGCTGGAGGCAACCGTGGCGGGCGACTATCGCCCCGGAACCCGGGTAAACCTCGAGGCAGACATCATCGCGCGCTACGTGGCGCGCGTACTGGAGCAAAGCAGATGAGTAACGTGCAGCCAATCCGCAACGATAAGTTCGATGATATCGAAGACATCGTCGCGGACAT
This sequence comes from Gammaproteobacteria bacterium, assembly GCA_013003425.1. Classification (NCBI taxonomy): domain Bacteria; kingdom Pseudomonadati; phylum Pseudomonadota; class Gammaproteobacteria; species Gammaproteobacteria bacterium. The sequence continues at coordinate 25,030 of JABDJB010000007.1, forward strand.
TGCCGCCGGTCGCATGGTGATCATCATGGACGATGAGAACCGTGAAAATGAGGGCGACCTGATCATGGCGGCCGATTGCGTGCGGCCCGAAGACATCAACTTCATGGCGCGTTTCGGCCGCGGACTTATTTGCATGACGATCACCCGCGAGCTGTGCCAGCAGCTGCGGCTGCCGCTGATGGTCAGCGACACCGATCGCGACAAGCGTACAAATTTCACCGTGTCTATCGAGGCAGCCGAAGGCGTGACCACGGGTATCTCGGCACACGACCGCGCGCATACCATCCGGTGTGCGGTCGCGCCCGAGGCCCGGCCGGAGCATCTGAAGCAGCCGGGGCACGTATTTCCGCTGATGGCCCAACCCGGTGGCGTACTGACCCGGGCTGGTCACACCGAAGCAGGCTGTGACCTGGCGCGTCTTGCCGGCCGGGCGCCGGCGGCAGCCATTGTCGAGATCCTGAACGAAGACGGCAGCATGGCGCGTCGTGCTGACCTCGAAGAATTTGCCCGTACCCACGGACTTCGTATGGGCACCATCGCCGATCTCATCAGCTACCGGCTCAACAAGGAGCAGTCGGTAGAACGTATCGCCGAGCGTGTCGTGCCGACAGAATTCGGCGATTTTCAACTGTATTGCTATGACGACCACGTCAATCGCAGCGTGCACCTGGCGATGGTCAGGGGCGATATCGACGCGGGCGAGCCCACCCTGGTGCGCGTGCATCTGCAGGACACGCTGGGCGATGTGGTGGGGCTGAAGTGGCCATCGCTGGGCTGGCCACTGCGTGATGCGATCAAGACGGTAGCCGACAGTGGTTGCGGTGTTGTGGTAATCCTGCGGCCAGGCGAGGATCCGGCCGAACTGGTCGCAGCCGTACAGAACGGCACTGCCGATCTGCAGTCGGCCGATCATACCGGTGAGCTGCGCACCTACGGCATTGGCGCGCAGATTCTGCGTGACATCGGTGTACGTAAGATGCGCGTACTGAGCGCGCCAAAGATCATGCACGCGCTGTCCGGTTTCGGGCTGGAAGTTGTCGAATACCTGGACGGCGACAGCTGATGGCAGGTTTTCGCGAGTTTAGCGGGAACGCGGACGCCCACGATTTGCAAATCGCAATCGTCGCAGCACGCTTCAACGAAGTCATCGTGGATAAATTATTGGCAGGGGCGACCGAGACGCTTGTCCGCATGGGCTCGGAATCTGCCAACATCAGGGTCATTCGCGTCCCCGGCGCCTGGGAGCTGCCGCTGGCCGCGCAGGCCGCTGCGAGCACTGGCAGGATTGACGCGATCATTGCTCTGGGTGCCGTAATTCGTGGTGACACCGCCCATTTCGATTACATCTGTGCCGAATGCGCCGCCGGGCTTTCACGCGTAGCGCTCGAGTACAAATTGCCTGTTTCCTTTGGCGTGCTGACCTGCGATACCGCCGCCCAGGCCGAAGCTCGCTGCGGTAATGATTCAGAAAACAAAGGCGCCGAAGCCGCGATAGCCGCGGTAGAGATGGCGCAGGCGCTGCGCCGGCTGGACCTGTAATGGCGAGTTCCGCCAAGCAACGCCGGGCCGGCAGGAACCGCGCCCGTCGCGTCCTGATGCAGGTGCTTTACCAGTCCCTGCTCAATGAGCAGCCGCTGGCAGACATCAGGCAGCAGTTTGCACAGCGCGATTCCCTGGCCGGCGTCGATATGGATTTTTTCGACGACCTGCTGACCGAGGTCGATAGTGCGCGGGCCAATTACGATGAGGTAATCGGTCGCTATGCCGATCGCCCTGTTTCACAGCTCGACCCGGTAGAGCGAGCCGTAATTTATGGTGCGTTCGCAGAACTGAATGCGCGTAGCGATGTTCCCTATCGCGTCGTTATCAACGAAGCGGTGACCCTGGCCAAACAGTTTGGCGGCACTGACGGCCACAAGTACGTCAACGCTCTGCTGGATCGTGCTGCTGCCGAACTGCGGCCGCAGGAAGCCGGCGGTGGACGAGACTGAAATAATCCGGCGTTTTTTTGCTCGCGGCAGTCAGCGCGAGGATGTGACGCTGGCGATCGGCGACGATGCTGCCGCAGTTCGCGTACCGGAACGGCATGAGCTTGTCAGCGCGATGGATACGCTGGTGGCCGATGTGCATTTCCCCGCTGCCATGGCAGCGCATGAAATCGGGCACCGGACACTTGCGGTGAACCTGAGTGATTTTGCCGCGATGGCGGCGCAGCCGGCGTGGGCGTTGTTGTCGCTGTCTTTGCCGCAAGCTGACGAGAGCTGGCTGCAATCGTTCAGCGATGGGTTTTTCGAACTTGCCGACGAGTATGACGTGGCATTGATTGGTGGCGACCTGGTAAGCGGTCCGCTTGCCGCAACGGTTACGCTGCTCGGTCATGCGCCGCAGGGATCATTGATCCGGCGCAGCGGCGCGCGGGCAGGTGATGCGCTTTACGTTACCGGCCGTCCCGGTGCTGCCCTGGCGTCAGACTACCTGCGCCGTCCCGAGCCGCGCGTGGTCGAGGGGCTGTCATTACGCGGCGTCGCCAGTGCGATGATCGATATTTCCGACGGATTACTCACCGATACGCGTCGCCTGGCCGAATCCTCGGGCGTGTGCATTACGCTCGATGCCGGCGCCCTGGCAGAGGTGGTGGAGGGCGATCTGCTGGCCGCCATTTGCGGCGGCGACGACTACGAGTTGCTGTTCACTGCGCCGGAAGGGCAGACGGCCGCTGTCACCGGGATTGGTGCTGACCGGGGCTGCGGCGTGCGGCGCATCGGCCAGGTCGGGGAGGGGCAGGGCGTAGTGCTGCCGGGCCATGATCCGGACCGGCTGGCAGGCTATGATCATTTCTCCAAAACCTGACAGCATTGGCTGGCAACTCACTGATAATGGTAGTAGTCTCGGCAATATGAATGTGCTGGCTGCAGTGCGACGACACCGTAAGGCCTGGGGCAGGAATGCCCTGGCAGCCTTTGCTGTTGCCTGGCTGAGCCTGGTTGCCCAGCCGTGCGTCATGGCACTGGAAGTGGACGACCATGGCGACTGCCCGCATTGCCCGCCGGCCATGGCGCACCATGAGGGCCACGACATGGCCGCCATGGCAATGCCGTGTGCCGACAATGGCGACTGCGACACGCTGGATGATTTCAATTACGGCGGTCGCAGCGGCGATATCAAGCTGAAGCAGTTCGACGGCAAGGTGGTGGCGCTGCTGCCGCCGGCCCTGTCACTGCAGCAGGCACAGCTGCCCTGCCGGGCCCGCTCTGTCCCGCAGACCGATCATCACTCCGGTGCTGCTCCCCCGTTATACGTCCTCAACTGCGTTTATCTGGACTGACGATCTTCCCGCTGTAAACCGTTTTCGTTTACTACGCAGGAGATCGTTCCCATGTTTGTTTTTCGCGGGCGTGTGCCCGAATTGTTGTTGTTGCTGCTGTTTTCAGCCGCGGCAAACAGCCAGTCACTGACTCTCGCCGAGGCCGAGCGGCTTGCCATTGCGGCTGAGCCTGGCCAGGCCGTACTTCTCGAGCGCGCCAGCGCACTGCGCGAACAGGCCGTCGCTGCCGGCCAGTTGCCCGACCCGAAGCTGCGTGTCGCGCTGGCCAACTTCCCGCTCGAGTCCGGTGGTTTTTCTACCGAGGGTATGACCCAGGCACAGGTCGGCCTGCGGCAGGCCTTTCCGCCGGGCAACAGCCGCGCTGTCAGTAGCCGTCATTATGAATCGATGGCATTGGAATTCGATGCCAGCGCTGCCGCCCGGCTACGTGATGTGCGGGCGGCCGTGCGCACCAGCTGGCTCGACGCCTGGTACTGGAATGCGGCGCGCGACATTGTCACCGCTATGCGCCCGCTGTTCGGCGACATGCTCAAGGTGACCGAGTCGCTTTATTCAGTCGGGCGGCGTAACCAGCAGGATGTATTGCGCGCACAGCTGGAGTTGAGCCGGCTGGAGGATCGCCTGATTGATATCGACCAGGGCGCTGCGCAGGCACAGGCACGCCTGTCTGAATGGATCGGCGACGAGGCACGCAGACAGATCGACAACGAGCTTCCCGCATGGCAGCCGCTGCCGCCGCGGGCACAGCTGCAGCAACAGCTGCGAGGCCATCCCGCAGTGCAGTCGGCCGATGCACGCATCACGGCAGCCAGTGATGCCGTAGAGCTTGCACAGCAGCAATACAAGCCGGGCTGGGCGCTTGATGTGGGCTACGCGTATCGCGACGGGCGCCTGCCGAATGGGGCCTCACGTTCCGATTTCGCAACTGTCGGGGTGACCCTGGACCTGCCGTATTTTCGCGGCAAGCGTCAGGATCGCCAGGTCGCTGCAGCACGGGGCCAGCGCCGAGCTGCCGCTGCCGGAAGAGAGCAGCTGCTGCGTCAGCTGGCCAGCCGGCTTGACGCCGGGTACGCACGCTGCGAGCAGCTGACCCGGCGGATCTCGCTCTACCAGCAACAGGTGTTACCGCAGGCACACGAGCATTCGACGGCGGCGCTTAATGCCTATCAGAGTGACGCGGCTGACTTTGCTGATGTGATGCGTGCAGCTGTCGCCGAGCTCAACGCACAGCTCGAAGCTGTTCAACTGCAGGTCGATCGGGCGCGCAGCTACGCGGTTGTGGCCAACCTCGGGGGGATCTGGCAATGAACCGTCTGTTTATCATTTTGGTGCTGCTGTTTGCCGCCGCGGCTGGCGGATTCTTTATCGGCCAGGTGCAGCGTCCGGCGATGCAGGCAGCCGACGCGGATCCGGATAGTGGTGAGCCCGAAATTCTGTACTGGGTTGCACCGATGGATCCGAACTACCGTCGCGACGGCCCCGGCAAATCGCCGATGGGGATGGACCTGGTGCCTGTTTATGCCGGGTCGGCTGGCGCGGTGCCAGGTACTGTCTCAATTGATCCTGTCGTGGTCAGTAACCTCGGCGTACGGACCGCGCGCGCGGCCTTTGGCAGCCTCCCGCGACAATTACGAACCGTCGGCTATGTCGGCTACGACGAGAATACGATGCAGCAGGTAAGCACGCGTGTTGCGGGCTGGGTGGAAAAACTGGCGGTCAGGGCCAGCGGCGATCCGGTCAGCAGCGGGCAGTTGTTGTTCGAGCTCTATTCACCGGACCTTGTTAATGCGCAGGAGGAATACCTGGCGGCGCTGCGCAGTAATAACACCGTGTTGCGCCGGGCATCACGTGAGCGCCTGGCAGCGCTGGGTGTAAGCGCTGCCGGGATCACCCGTCTGGAAAAGGACCGGCAGGTAAAACAACGCACGCGGGTCTACGCAAAGCAGGACGGCATTGTTGCGCATCTGGGCATCCGCGAGGGTGGTTATGTCACGCCGGCAACGCCGATCATGACTATTGCCGCGCTGGACCGCGTCTGGGTAGTGGCCGAAGTGTTCGAACGCCAGGCCGGTTGGGTGCAACAAGGCCAGCAGGCGCGGGTGAGTACGGACTACCTGCCGGGACAAACCCGGGTGGGCAGCGTCGACTATGTTTATCCGGAACTCGACCCCAAAACCCGCACGCTAAAAGTGCGTTTGGGTTTTGCTAACCCCGACGGTGTCCTGCGGCCCAACATGTTTGTGCGGGTCGAAATTGACGGGCAGGCAACCGAATCGGTTGTGCATGTGCCGCGAGAGGCGTTGATTCGAGGTGGCACGGTCAATCGTGTCGTGCTGGCCCTCGGTGACGGGCAATTCCGTTCGCAGCCCGTTGAGCCGGGACTCGAGAGTGGTGACCGGGTGGCAATTCTGGATGGCCTGGCGGCCGGTGACGTCGTTGTTACGTCCGGGCAGTTCCTGATCGATTCAGAATCGAACATCGACGTGGCGCTCGGGCGCATGGAAAAACAGGCATCACGCGTCACTGTTGGAGCAGTTGTGGAAGGCTGGCGTGTTGCGCAGCAGCGCATCACGCTGATGCACGACCCGGTCGAGGAGTGGTCGTGGCCGGCGATGAGTATGGCCTTCGACGTGGCTGATCCGGCGTTGCTGGATGATCTCAGTCTTGGTCAGCGCGTGGATGTGGTTATCGAAGAAGAGGCCGGTGATCGCTTTGTCATCACCGCAATCAAAACCGGGTCGATGCCATGATTGCTGCGCTGATACGCTGGTCTGTTGCCAACCGATTCGTGGTGTTGCTGGCTACCGCTTTTGTGGTTGCCTGGGGCATCTTTTCCCTGCGTCAAACACCAATCGATGCATTGCCGGACCTGTCCGACGTGCAGGTCATAATCAAGACGTCCTATCCCGGCCAGGCGCCGCAGGTGGTCGAAGACCAGGTGACCTATCCGCTTACTACGGCAATGCTGTCGGTGCCACGGGCGCTGACCGTGCGTGGCTACTCGTTTTTCGGCGATTCCTACGTCTACGTTATTTTTGAAGACGGTACAGACCTGTACTGGGCGCGCTCGCGCGTACTGGAATACCTGAGCCAGGTCGCAGCGCAGCTGCCCGACAACGCGAAACCGGCGCTGGGGCCGGATGCGACCGGTGTCGGGTGGATTTATGAATACGCGCTGGTCGACCGCAGCGGGCGTCATGATCTTGCCGAGCTGCGCAGCCTGCAGGACTGGTTCCTCAAATTTGAGCTGCAGACTGTTCCGGGTGTGGCAGAAGTGGCCACTATCGGCGGCATGGTGCGCCAGTACCAGGTCGTGCTCGATCCTGACAAGTTGCGTGCCTATGGTTTGTCGTTGCAGCAGGTGCGGCGAGCGGTACAGCACGGCAACCAGGAAAGTGGTGGCTCGGTCATCGAGATGGCCGAAGCTGAATACATGGTGCGCGCCACCGGCTATATTCAGGGCCCGGACGACCTGCGCAGCATTCCGCTGGGTGTTAACGCCAGCGGCACGCCGATAGTGTTAGGCGACATTGCCGAAATTCGGCTCGGACCGCAGATGCGGCGTGGCATTGCCGAGCTGGACGGCCAGGGTGAGGTTGTCGGCGCGGTAGTCGTGATGCGCTGGGGAGGCAATGCCTCGAAAACCATCAGCGCGGTGCGCACGAAACTGGAGGAGCTCGAACGCAGCCTGCCCGATGGCGTCGAGGTGGTAACGACTTATGACCGCTCGGCACTGATCGACCGGGCCGTCGTCAACCTGCGCGAAAAACTTATCGAGGAGTTTGTCGTAGTTGCGCTGGTGTGCGCACTGTTCCTTTTTCACCTGCGCTCGTCGATGGTGGTAATGCTGAGCCTGCCGGTCGGCATACTCGCAGCGTTTATTGTCATGCATCTGCAGGGCATCAACGCAAATATCATGTCCCTTGGGGGCATTGCGATCGCAATTGGCGCAATGGTCGATGGCGCAATCGTCATGATCGAAAACGTACACAAGCACATCGAGAAAGAACCACTGACCGATGACAATCGCTGGGACGTCATTGCCGAATCTGCCTGCGAGGTCGGGCCACCGCTGTTTTTGTCGCTGCTGATTATCACGCTCAGTTTCCTGCCGGTATTCACGCTGGAGGCTCAGGAAGGCCGCCTTTTCGCGCCGCTGGCTTTCACAAAGACCTACGCGATGGCGGCCGCTGCGGTGCTTGCAGTGACGCTGGTGCCGGTGCTTATGGGTTATTTCATTCGGGGTCGTGTGCTGCCCGAGCACAGCAACCCGATCAATCGATTCGTGGTTGCGCTGTACCGGCCGGCCATCAACGCGGTCATGCGTTTTCCTGCGCTCACCCTGCTGCTCGCGCTCGTCGTGCTGGTGGCAGGGCTGTGGCCGGCAACGCAACTGGGGTCGGAATTTATGCCGCCGCTGGATGAAGGCGACCTGATGTATATGCCGACTACATATCCAGGTGTTTCCATCGACAAGGCACGTGAGCTGCTGCAGCAGACCGACAAGCTGATCGCAGGCCTGCCGGAAGTGCAGCGGGTATTCGGCAAGATCGGCCGCGCCGAGACAGCCACCGATCCGGCGCCACTGACAATGATCGAAACTGTTATTCAGCTAAAACCACGCGAGCAATGGCGGCCGGGCATGACACCGGAAAAACTGCGTGCGGAACTCGACCGCACCGTGCAGATTCCCGGCCTGACCAATGCATGGGTGATGCCGATCAAGACCCGCATCGATATGCTGGCAACCGGTATTAAAACACCGGTTGGCATCAAGGTGGCCGGGCCTGAACTTGGCGTGATCGAAAAGATCGGCCGCGACCTGGAGCGCGTGCTGGCCCGGGTGCCGGGTACCGTGTCGGTGTACTCCGAGCGCGTCACCGGCGGTCGCTATATCGAGGTTGATATCGACCGCGCCCGCGCAGCGCGTCTGGGCCTGAACATCGCGGACGTTCAGGAAGTAGTACGCACAGCGGTCGGCGGCATGAACGTCACACAAACTGTCGAGGGACTGGAGCGCTACCCGGTAAATATTCGTTACCCGCAAAAAGTTCGTGACTCGGTGGAGCAGCTGAGACTGCTGCCTGTCGTCACCGCAGGTGGCGCCCGCATTGCTCTGGCCGATGTGGCAGAGGTCCAGGTTGTCGACGGCCCGCCGGTGATTAAGAGCGAAAATGCGCGTCGCAACGGCTGGACCTATGTTGATATTGCGGATCGCGACCTGGGGTCGTATGTCGCCGCCGCACAGCGCGTGGTAGCGGACGAGGTTGAATTGCCGACCGGTTACTCACTGGCGTGGTCGGGGCAGTATGAGTACATGGTGCGGGCAAAACAGCGGCTTTCGATTGTCGGGCCATTGACCATCGCTATCATCATCCTGCTGCTTTACCTGAATTTTCGCCGCTTCGCCGAAGTCGCAATCATCATCGGCACCATGCCATTCGCTTTGATCGGCGGGCTCTGGTTGCTGTACCTGCTCGAATATGACCTGTCCGTAGCGGTTGGCGTTGGTTTCATTGCGCTGGCCGGCGTAGCAGTCGAGATCGGCGTGGTCATGCTGGTGTACCTGAACCGGGCCATGGGTGAGCAGGTCACGCTGGCGGCCAGCGAAGGGCGTCCGCTGGCCCGCAGCGATGTCCGGCAGGCCGTCATCGACGGGGCCCTGTTGCGGGTGCGGCCAATAATGATGACTGTGGCGACCATCGTAATCGGCCTGCTTCCGGTCATGCTCGGTGGTGGCACCGGCTCTGAAGTCATGCGGCGTATCGCGGCGCCCATGGTCGGCGGCATGGTCAGTGCCACGTTGCTTACGCTGGTGGTAATACCGGCGTTATTCGTCCTGTGGCGGACGCGCGAGTTGTGAGGCGCTGCAATCCGGTCAATGCAGCGCGGCTGTTGCCAGCCGGGCAGAGCGAAGTTGTTTTTCTTCGCCCGACGCATCGGTCCAGGCAAAAATCAGTGAATCGCCGGTGCGGATCATTTGCGGAAAGCCCGAAGAACGGGCGGCGCTGGTTGTGGCAATAATTTTTACCGGCCCGGCTCTGCCGTCAGCGGAAACTGCGCGGGCGCAGATCTCGCCGTCGCCTTGTTTATTTTTTCTCAGCCAGCTGACAACTGCCAGACCGTCGTCGATCAGCTCAATATCGACACGGCCGATCACGTTATCTGTTTCGATGTCGACCGGATCATTGAATGTCGCCCCGGAGTCGTCCGAACGGGCGAAGCGAACACGCGGGAAGTCATTTGCGGCAGTGAACCAGGCAACGACGGCTATCTGGCCGGCAGCGGCAATTGCCGGTCCGTTGACCGGGCAACCGGGTATCTCCCAGCCGTCATTGCTGACCGGACCACTGTGTTCCCAGCGTTCGCCAACGGCTCGTGCCAGGTAAATGTCGCGGATCTCTTCTGTGGTGCGATCCCGATAAACCATTAATGGTCCGCTGCTGCCCACCGCAACGTCAGTCTGGCAACAGTCACAGACCAGGTCGTCGGCAATTGTTTCTGCGCGGATGCTTCCGTCAGCTGCAATGACGGCGGAGCGCAGGGTCATGTGCCCGGCGCCGCCTGTGTCATGGTCGTGCCCATCCTGCGCCATATTGCGCCCGTCCAGCCAGACTGCGCCTATGCCGCCCTGCCAGGGAAACAGGCTGACAAAGCCGTGCTCGGTACGGGTTCCGTCACTGTGCGGGCTGACGGGTGCAGACCAGGTGTGGCCGGCGTCGGTCGAGACAGACACAACGACGTCATAAGAGTAAATGCCACCCGGCTTTTTTTTCAGCCAGTGAGCCGCCCACAGCTGGTTGCTGACAGGAACTACCGACGGAAAGTCTGCCCAGTTGATAAACCACTCTGTGCCCGTGGCGACCGTCGCAGGTTTTTTCCAGCCCTGGGCCCCAAGAGTGGACCACCGCAAGGCGTATTCGTCTGCGACCGGCTCGAGCCAGCTCAGCACCGCAGTGCCGTCTGGTGCGCGGGCCAGGTGTGGTTCGGCGCTCCCGGGCGCCGCATCAAGCGTTATGTTCACTGACGCGTGCGGTTGCGGTGAGCAGCCGGTTGTCAGCGCCAGAAGTACTGTAAAAAACCTCCACATTTGCAGCATCTTCTTCATCTTCGATTCGCAGGTAAATCTCTGAGGCATTACGCGAAACCGATCACAGTCATTTGACCGTAAGCGGCATATCCTTGCGCACTGTTACTCAACATGTGGCGCGACCGCTGTGAAAAAAATGATCGGCAAGATCGGTAAATACGACATAATTAAGGAAGTCGGAAAGGGTAGCACCGGGACAGTCTACCTGTCACACGATCCTTTTTATGGCCGTGATGTAGCGATCAAGGTCTATCACATGGAAGCGCAGCGCGAAGAAGATCGCGAGGTTGTGCGCAAGATGTTCTTCAACGAAGCCAACATGGTTGGCATGTTGCAGCATCCGAATATCCTGCCGATCTATGACGCCGGTGAGGAGAACGATCACTACTACGTGGTGATGGAACATGTGCACGGCGCGCGCACGCTGGCCGCGTATTGCAACCCGCAGAACCTGCTGCGCGTATCTGATGTAGTCGAGATTGTGTTCAAGTGCGCCAAAGCGCTGCATTACTCCCACGGGCGTGGTGTTGTACACCGGGATATCAAGCCCAGTAACATCATGCTCACTACTAACAGTGATGTGCGCATCATCGATTTTGGTATTGCCCTGCGTGATGGATCCGAGACGTCACAGATCAACGGTATTGCCGGCTCGCCCAGCTATATGTCACCTGAGCAGGTGCAGGGTGGCGATATCACGCATCGTAGCGATATCTACTCGCTCGGAACCGTGATGTACGAATTGCTGACGGGTTTCCGGCCATTGCGCGCCGCAACGTTGTCAAAGCTGCTGCACCAGATTGTTTATGCAACACCGAAGCCAATGCATATGCAGCGTCCTGGCCTGCCGGAAATCCTGGAAGAGGTTGTCGCCAAGGCAATGCAGAAAACCCCGGAGGTTCGCTACAAGAACGGACTGGATTACGCTGCCGACCTGACGCGTGCTTTCCAGCAGCTACAGCAGCAGGAAGACCAGATCGACCAGCAGCAGCGTTTCGATCAGTTGCGCAAACTCAGCTTCTTTCATGATTTCTCACATGGCGAGATCTGGGAAGTCCTGCGTGCCAGCGACTGGCATACCTACGCGCCAGGCGAGGAAATTGTCCGTGAGGGTGAAATGGACGACCGCTTCTACATCATCGTCGATGGAAACGTGGTGGTTAATCGCAACAACAAGGCGGTCGGGCGATTGGATACCGGCGACTGTTTCGGTGAGACCAGCTATGTACAGGATGCCCGGCGTACCGCGACCATCAAAGCCGACCGTTCAGTAACGCTGTTGCGGGTAAGTTCCACCCTGCTGGAGCAGGTATCGGCAGCGTGTCAGCTGCGTTTTACCAAGATGTTCCTGCGCTCACTCATCAGGCGGCTGCAGCGAGCCAATGAAGTACATCGCCGCACGCATTCACCTGCAGAACTTCAGCAAGCCTGATCTTTCTGCTCGGCTTCCTTGTCATGCTCGATCAGGGCATAGGCAGAATGATTGTGGATGGACTCGAAGTTTTCTGACTCGACCACATATGCTTTTATGCGGTCGTCCTCGTTGAGGCGCTGCGCGATATCGCGGACCATGTCCTCGACGAATTTGGGATTATCGTAGGCGCGCTCGGTCACGTATTTTTCATCCGGGCGTTTCAGGATGCCAAACAGTTCGCACGAGGCTTCGCTCTCGGCGACGTCGATGATTTCCTCGATCCAGACAAATTCGCGTGTCTGCACCGTAATCGTCACATGTGAACGCTGGTTATGCGCGCCGTAGTCAGAGATGCCCTTTGAGCACGGGCACAGGCTGGTAACCGGCACCACGACGCGTATCGACATCAGGTTTTCGCCATCCCGGTGGTCGCCGATCAGAGTCGCTTCATAATCCATCAGGCTTTCGACGCCGCTTACCGGTGCTTTCTTGTTGACGAAATAGGGGAAGCGCATCTCGATATGACCACGATCGGCCTGCAGGTGTGTAGTCATTTCCGCCAGCATGTCAGCAAACGAACGCACCGAGATTTCTTTTTCGTGGCGATTCAGTATTTCTACGAACCGCGACATGTGCGTGCCCTTGAAATTATGCGGCAGGTTCACGTACATGTTGAAGTTAGCGATGGTGTGCTGCTCGCCGCCGGACCGGTCAAGCACCCGTACCGGGTGAAATATGTCCTTGATGCCCACCTTGTTTATCGGCAGGCGGCGCGTGTCCGGGCTACCCTGGACATCGGCGATTTCGGCGACTTTTGCGGTGCCTTTCTCTGGCTGGCTACTCATTTGCGCAGCATCCTCCTCGCTTGCGAACGGTGCATTATCCACAATTTGCCGGCAGTCGGCCGGTTTATCGGTGTCGTTCGACAATATATTGGGAAATTGCGCGCAGGATATCGGCCTCGGAGCCGAATCGGGCGAGTGCCGCCAGCGCCTGCTCATGCTGTTCGCGCGCGCGGCGCCGGGCTTCCTCGATTCCCAGCATGCTGGTGTACGTGGGCTTGGCACTGGCACGGTCGGAGCCGGGCGTCTTGCCGATGACCTCGGCATCACCTTCCTCGTCGAGGATGTCGTCGTGGATCTGAAACGCCAGGCCAATGTGTTCAGCATAGGTGCTCAGCGCCTGCAGCCCGCCGGGCGGGAGCGCGGTGCCCGGCATCGCGCCAAGTCTCACACTGGCGCGAATCAGGGCACCGGTTTTTAACCGGTGCATGTGCTCCAGCTGTTGCACTTCGAGGACATTACCCATTGCCGCCAGGTCGATAGCCTGCCCGCCGGCCATGCCACGGGTGCCGCTGGCCACGGCAAGTTCGGCCACCATGGCAACACGCAATTGCGGTGATGCAGGCAGATTCGCATCGGTGGCAAGTATTTCGAATGCGAGTACCTGCAGGGCATCACCGACCAGAACGGCGGTTGCTTCGTCAAAAGCACGATGGCAGGTTGCCCGGCCGCGGCGCAGGTCGTCATTGTCCATTGCCGGCAGGTCGTCGTGCACCAGCGAATAAGTATGAATAAGTTCGACAGCGCACGCAGGAGCATCGAGCAACCCGGGTTCGAGACCGGCAGCGCGTGCGGCGGCGTATACCAGCAACGGGCGCAGACGCTTGCCCTGGCCAAGTGCGCTATAACGCAAGGCTTCATGCAGGCGTTTCGGTGAGTCAGTCGCCGGTGGCAGCCAGGATTCCAGCGCGTCGTCGACGCGGCGCCGGTATTGGTCAAAAAACTCGCGCAATGGCGTCACAAACGCGCGTCAGCTGTCGCTGTCAAAATCTTCGGGCTTGGCGTCGCTGGTTTTCTTCAGCAGGATTTCGACTTTTTGCTCAGCATCCTGCAGCGCCCGCTGGCAGCTGCGGGTCAGCGCGATGCCGCGTTCGAACTGCTCCAGGGTTTTTTCCAGCGGCATATCGCCACGTTCGAGTTGCTCTACCAGAGCCTCGAGTTCGGCCAGCGATTGCTCGAATCCGGTTTCTTTTTTCTTGCTCATCAAACCCTCGAAAAAACAGCGCCGTCACGGTACACACAGGCCAACAACGGGTCAATTGCATCGCGCTGCCACGTTGACTTGAGTGCCATCTGCGACTACAGTTTACCCAGTCATTTTAGACTCATTCTAATACTGTTGGAGGGTTGATCATGGATCTGAAGGGCAGCAACACCGAACAAAACCTGAAGGATGCGTTTGCCGGCGAATCGCAGGCAAATCGACGCTACCTGTACTTCGCGCAGAAGGCCGATGTCGAAGGCTACAATGACGTGGCAGCCGTTTTTCGCTCCACCGCAGAGGGCGAAACCGGTCATGCGCACGGTCACCTCGAATACCTCGAAGCAGTCGGCGACCCTGCAACCGGCCTGCCGATCGGTAACACCGGTGCCAACCTGAAAGCCGCAATTGCCGGTGAAACCCACGAGTACACCGATATGTATCCCGGTATGGCGCGCACGGCGCGTGACGAAGGCTTCGAAGAGATTTCCGACTGGTTTGAAACGCTGGCCAAGGCCGAGCGTTCTCACGCCAACCGGTTCCAGAAAGCCCTCGACAATCTCGACGACTGACGTCAAGCCGTCAGTATGAGTGATAAGCCCGGAGGACCTCGGGAAGGTAGTCTGGAGGCGCCGACGCGCCACCCTATCGACTGGAAATCGGATGATTTCTGGGATGCCGACAAACTGCATGCAGAACTGGAGCGTGTTTATGACATCTGTCACGGATGCCGGCGCTGCTTCAGTCTCTGCCATGCATTCCCGACGCTTTTCGATGCGGTAGACGAATCGGATACTGGCGAGGTCGACGGCATCAGCCAGGCGGCAGTCTGGGAAGTTGTCGACCATTGTTACCTGTGCGACATGTGTTACATGTCTAAATGTCCGTATGTGCCGCCGCACCCCTGGCAAATCGATTTTCCGCACCTGATGCTGAGGGCCAAGGCGCAGCGCTTCAAAAAAGACGGCTCGAAGCTGCGTGAAAAGGTGCTCAGTTCCACTGACCGGGTCGGTCAGCTGGCCGGTATTCCCGTCATCGCCCAGACCGTCAATGCCGTGAACTCCAGCAAGGCGGGCCGGGCAATGCTGGAAAAGACCGTCGGTGTGCACCGCGATGCGCCGGTGCCCGAGTATCACAGCAAACCGCTGCGCAAGCGCGAGAAAGCCCGCATTGACCACGAGCGGCCGGGTGACCCGACCGATTCGACGCTCGGCAGGGTGGTGTTGTTTACTACGTGCTATGGCAATCGTAACGAACCAGAGCTTGGCGAGGACCTCATTACGGTGTTCGAGCACAACCGCATCCCGGTGCGGCTGTCGCAGCTGGAGCGATGCTGCGGCATGCCAAAGCTGGAGCAGGGCGATCTCGACTCGGTGGCACGGCTCAAGGAAGTCAACGTGCCGGCGCTCGCCGCGCTGGTCGATAAAGGCTGGGATCTCACGGCGCCGATACCATCGTGCGTGCTCATGTTTCGTCAGGAATTGCCGCTGATGTTTCCGGATGACGAGCAGGTGGCGAAAGTGGCAGCGGCGTTTTTCGATCCGTTCGAGTACCTGATGCTGCGCCACAAGGCGGGTAAGCTCAATACTGAGTTCAGCCGCTCGCTGGGCAAAGTTGCCTGGCACGTGGCCTGCCACCTGCGGGTACAAAACGTCGGGATGAAAACCCGCGATGTGCTGAAGTTGATACCCGACACCGAAATAAAGCCTATTGAGCGCTGCAGCGGGCACGACGGCACCTATGGTGTGAAGAAAGAGTATTTCGACATCGGGCAGAAGATATGTCGCCCGGTTGTGCGTGAAGTTGAACGCGCCGAAGCGGACTGGTACGCGAGCGATTGCCCGATGGCCGGTCACCAGATCAGTGTTGGTGTTGGCGACGACTCCGCGCCAACGCACCCGATGCGGTTGCTGCGTATGGCTTACGGATTGGTGGAATGAACAAGCTGCAACGCTCTGACCTGTACACGCTGGAAGCCTATTCACAGGAGCGGGAGGGCATGCGCGCTGCGGTGATGGAGCACAAGCGCCAGCGGCGCCTGGCGCTGGGCCCACTGGTCAACCTGTATTTTGAAGACCGGCTGACGATGCACTACCAGGTACAGGAGATGCTGCGTGCCGAGCGCATATTCGAGGCTGACGCCATCCAGGAAGAGCTTGATGCCTATAATCCGCTGATCCCGGACGGCACCAACTGGAAGGCCACGATGATGATCGAGGTGCCGGACCCGCGCGAGCGGGCGCGCCAGCTGGCCAGCCTGATTGGCATCGAGGATGTCTGCTATATGCAGGTTGAAGGGTGTGAGCGCGTCTACGCCAGGGCTGATGAAGACCTCGAGCGATCCACCGCGGAAAAAACTTCATCAGTGCATTTCATGCGTTTTGAACTCGAGCAGGCAATGATCGAACGGCTGCGAGGCGGCGCGGCACTCTCCGCCGGCGTCGAGCATGCCCTCTACAACCACCGCGTGGAAACGGTGCCGACGCCGTTGCGCGAGTCGCTGATTGCAGATCTGGGCTGACTCGACACTGTTTGCAACCGTTGTCGCTCGCGTGAACCACACGTAGAATCCGCGACAACAATGAGTCGTCAATACAAAGCCTCAGATATCGAGGTCCTCAGCGGACTTGACCCGGTGCGCCGCCGCCCGGGCATGTATACCGACACTACCCGTCCCGATCACCTCGCCCGCGAGGTAATCGACAATGCTGTAGACGAGGCACTGGCGGGCCATTGCAAGCGAATTGACGTCACCGTGCACAAAGACGGATCAATGACGGTCAAGGATGATGGCCGCGGTATGCCGGTCGACAAGCATCCTGAGGAAAAAATTCCCGGCGTTGAGCTTATCCTCACGCGGCTGCACGCGGGAGGCAAGTTTTCCGACAAGAACTACGAGTTTTCTGGTGGCCTGCATGGCGTCGGCGTATCAGTTGTCAACGCACTATCGTCACACCTGGAGGTGTGGATTCGGCGCGGCGGCAAGGAATACAACATGGCGTTTGCCGATGGCGACGTTGCTTCCGACCTCGAAGTGGTCGGCAAGGTTGGTAAGGCGAATACCGGCACAACGTTGCAGTTCTGGCCGAACAAGAAGTATTTCGACAACGAAAAGTTTTCCCTGGCCCGGCTCAAGCATCTGCTGCGCGCAAAAGCCGTGCTGTGCCCCGGCCTGCTGGTGACACTTGCCGAGGCCAACGGCAAAAAAAGTAAATGGCAATACAGTGGCGGCCTGGCCGACTATCTCGGTGAGGCGCTGGGCGATGCCGAGCGTTTGCCGGACGAGTTGTTCACGGGTGAAGCTGAGGGCGAACGCGAATCTGCCACGTGGGCGCTGGCATGGTCGGCTGCGGACGTCTTTGGCGAGAGCTATGTCAACCTGATCCCGACGCCTGCTGGCGGCACGCATGTGAATGGCCTGCGTACCGGGCTGGTTGATGCGTTGCGCGAGTTCTGTGAGTACCGCAACCTGCTGCCACGCGGCGTGCGCCTGCTCCCCGACGATGTCTGGGAAGGGGTGAGTTTCGTGTTGTCGGTAAAAATGCGTGACCCGCAGTTCTCCGGCCAGACCAAGGAGCGCCTGTCGTCACGTGAGTGTGCGCCGTTTGTTTCAGGCGTGGCGAAGGATGCTTTCGCGCTGTATCTCAACCAGCACGTTGAAACCGGTGAGCTGATCGCGCAACGGGCAATCGCCAATGCGCAAAAAAGAATGCGCGCATCCAAAAAAGTTGTACGCAAACGAGTGGTCAGCGGACCGGCTCTGCCGGGGAAACTGGCGGATTGCACCAGTGAAGAACCGGAGATGAGCGAACTGTTCCTGGTCGAGGGAGACTCGGCCGGTGGCTCTGCCAAACAGGCGCGTGACCGCGAATTCCAGGCGGTGATGCCGCTGCGTGGCAAAATTCTCAATACCTGGGAGGTCGACGCGACGCAGGTGCTGTCATCGCAGGAAGTTCACGATATCAGCGTGGCGCTCGGGGTTGATCCGGGCTCCGATGACCTGTCAAAGCTGCGTTACTACAAGGTATGCATCCTGGCGGATGCCGATTCTGACGGGCTGCATATTGCGACCCTGCTGTGCGGCCTGTTCCTGCGGCATTACAACCCGCTGGTCGCCGCCGGCCACGTTTACGTTGCCATGCCGCCGCTTTATCGCATCGATGTCGGTAAGCAGGTCTATTACGCACTTGATGATCAGGAACGTGAGGGGATTCGCGATCGCATCAAGGCGGACAATCTGAAAGGCAAGCTGACCGAGACGCGCTTCAAGGGTCTCGGTGAAATGAACCCCTCGCAGCTGCGTGAAACCACAATGGCGCCGGACAGCCGCCGGCTGGTGCAGCTGACCATCGAATCAAACGATCGTGTCGAGCAGCTGTTCGACATGCTGCTCGCCCGCAAGCGCGCTGCCGACCGGCGCAAGTGGCTGGAAAAGAAGGGCGATCTCGCCGAAGTCTGACTCACGAGGTAAATCCCGGTGCAGAGTGAACTGAATCTCGAAGGCGTCGAGCGAATGCCGCTGTCGACATTCGCGGAAAAGGCCTATCTCGATTACTCGATGTACGTCATCCTCGATCGGGCGTTGCCGCACATTGGTGACGGCCTCAAACCGGTACAGCGGCGCATTATTTACGCGATGAGCGAGCTCGGGCTGAGTGCCGCCAGCAAGCACAAGAAATCGGCGCGTACAGTTGGTGACGTGATTGGCAAATACCATCCGCATGGTGATTCGGCATGCTACGAAGCGATGGTGCACATGGCGCAGCCATTTGCGTTTCGTTACCCGGTTGTAGACGGCCAGGGCAACTGGGGTTCGCAGGATGACCCCAAGTCTTTTGCCGCGATGCGCTATACCGAGGCGCGGCTTACCCCGTACGCTGGTGTGCTGCTGGCAGAGCTGGGGCAGGGGACTGTGGACTGGGGGCCGAACTTTGACGGCAGCATGGATGAGCCGCTGTCGCTGCCGGCCCGGCTGCCCAACGTGCTGCTCAATGGCGCTACCGGCATTGCTGTTGGTATGTCCACCGACGTGCCGCCGCACAATTTGCGTGAAGTGGTAGATGCAGCAGTGCTGCTGCTGACCAGGCCGCGCTCCACGGTGGCCGACCTGTGCCGGCATATTCAAGGGCCCGATTTTCCGACCGGCGCCGAAATTATCAGTCCGCCGGAAGATATTCGCCAGATCTATGAAACGGGCACCGGCAGCGTGCGGGTGCGGGCCGGTTACCAGCGTGAGGACGATGCAATTGTCATTACCGAGCTGCCACACCAGAGCGCCGGGCCAAAAATACTGGAACAAATTGCCGCCCAGATGAATGCAAAGAAACTGCCGCTGGTCGAAGATCTGCGCGATGAATCCGATCATGAAAACCCGACCCGGCTGGTAATTATTCCCAGGTCACGACGGGTTGATGCCGATGCGCTGATGGCGCATTTGTTTGCGACTACGGATCTGGAGCGTAGCGTGCGCGTCAATATGAACGTGATCGGCCTCGATGGCCGGCCGGGCGTACGCGATCTGCGCAGCTTGCTGCGCGACTGGCTGACTTTCCGTACTGATGTTGTGCAGCGTCGGCTGCAGTTCCGCCTCGACAAGGTCGAGCAACGGCTGCATGTGCTCAAGGGCCTGATGACGGCGTTTCTCAATATCGATGAAGTTATCGCCATCATTCGCGAAGAAGAGGAGCCAAAGCCGGTGCTGATGAAGCAATTCCGGCTGTCGGATATCCAGGCTGAAGCGATTCTCAATCTGCGCCTGCGGAACCTGGCTCGGCTCGAAGAAATCAAGATAAAGGGCGAGCAGCGCGAGCTGAACAAGGAGCGTAAAGCATTGCAGACCACGCTCGGCAGCAAGGCGCGGCTCAAGACCCAGGTGAAAAAAGAACTGCTTGCCGATGCCGAGCGATTTGGCGACGAGCGTCGCACCGCAATCGTTGACCGGCCCGCGGCGCAGGCCCTGGACGAGACGAAGCTGGTGCCCAGCGAGCCGGTGACAGTGGTGTTGTCTGCGCGTGGTTTTGCCCGTGCCGCAAAGGGGCATGAAGTTGATGCTGCCGGCATGTCTTACAAGGCGGGTGACGAGTTCCTGGCGTCGGCCCGCGGGCGCAGCAACCAGTTCGCGGTATTTCTCGACAGCACAGGTCGCGCCTACAGCGTGGCGGCCCACACGTTGCCATCTGCGCGCGGGCAGGGCGAGCCATTATCGGGCAAGTTCAACCCGCCGGAGGGAGCAAGTTTCAGTGGTGTTGCGCTCGGTGATGCGGGCGACAAACTGGTGCTGGCCAGTGGCGCCGGTTATGGATTCATCGCTACGCTTGGCGACCTGCATTCACGCACCCGCGCCGGCAAACGCGTGCTGAACGTACCGGCACCCACCATCGCCCTCGCGCCGGTGTCGGTTGCCGGCGATTTTTCATCGCTGTGGCTGGCAGTAGCCAGCAACGAGGGGCGGCTGTTGATATTCCCGCTGGACGAGGTGCCGCAGCTGCCGCGCGGCAAAGGGCAAAAGCTCATCGGTCTGCCAACGAAGCGGGTCAGGGCCGGTGAAGAGAACATGATCGCAATGGCCGTGATCAACGAGGAGCAGGCGCTGAAAATTACCGCAGGCAAACGCACCATGAGCCTGCGACAGCAGGACATGGAACGCTTCGAAGGCAGTCGTGGTTTGCGCGGAGCGCTGCTCCCACGCGGCTGGCGCAACGTGCTGCGGCTGGAGGCAGAGGGATAAAAAAACGCCCCGGTGCGGGGCGTTTCCTGCAACATTTATCGTCGATGTCAGCGCGGGAAGCGAACTACCTTTGGTTCGTCATCGTCGTCGTCGTCGCCCATTTCATCGTCACCCAATTCAATAGGCAGCGGCGTGTCGTCCGCCGGGTCGCGGTTTTCCAGGTGATAGAACGACTCACCCTCGCCCGATGAGCTGACTCCGGCTTCTGCGTCCTCCGCATCGGCGCTTTCGTCCTGGAAATCGACATCTTCCGAATAGGCGCGCTCCAGCAGTTCGAAATCCACTTCATGCTGGCCGGTCTGTCCGGTGTTGGGCAGCTCCAGATCAAGCCCGTCCGAGACTGCCATTACCTCGACCGTGTTCGAGGTCGGTTCTTCCGGTTCGGAAACCTCAAAGTCCAGGTCTGGCATCGAGCCCATTTCGACGGTGTAATCGGCTTCAGGTGCGGCCGTGGTCTGCGGCAATTCCATGGTTGGCGCGGCTTCGGCAGCAGCTGCTGCCGCAGGTGCCACAGCGGCGATACCAATGTCACCACCACCGCTGTCGGTCCCTGACTGGTGCTCGCGTTCTCGTTCGCGCCGCATCCGGTCAACCTGCACATGACGCTGTACGCCCTCACGGACATCATGATCGTATTCACGCCGCAGGTTACGACGCAGCAGTCCTGCGCCGGCGACGGCACCAATCAGCAAGCCGGTCAGCAGGCCAACAATCACCCACAGCCAGTTGATACCGCTGGACGGTTGCGAAGCCTCGCCCGGCTGTAGCGCGGCACGAGTCTGGTTAGCCGCGCTGTCCGGCCGATCCGGCTGGCTCTGCGGTCCCGGTTCAGGTTCGGGCTGCGGCTGCGTGATCTGTGGTTGCGTTACCGCCGGCGGGACCGGCATGCCCTGCGCGCGCAATTCCATTTTGACGTGCGATTCGCGCAGCAAGGATGTCGTCAGCTGCATAGTCGGTAGCGGCACTGCGGGAGCGGCAACTTCGGCTGGCGCATCGAGTATTCGGGCAATCCGCTCGGCGACTGGCGGCGCAGCCGGCTGTGCTGGCGCCTGTGCGGGAGCTTCAGCTGTCGCCGCTTCCGGGCGACGTACTGGTTCCGGTTCGGTCGCCGTTGCTGGCGCTGATTTCACCGTATTGGCACGCTGTGCCTCTGCCGGACGGCTGGATGCAGACGAAGCAGGAGATTGCCGCAACTGGCTGGAAACCGCGCTCATGTCGATTTCGCTAAGCTGCGGGATGTAAATTGTCGATCCCTGGCTGATGACGTTCGGGTTGCCCAGCAGGAAGGCGCCCGGATTGCTGTTAAAAATCTTCTGGGCGATGGGCCAGACGGACCAGTCCGGTCGGCCGGCGACACGGTCCGCAATCGTCGAGAGCATGTCACCCGGCTGCACCGTGTACCGGCTGCCGGGCTCAATATTGCCGCTGCGTGGCCGGCTGCGCTGCGGCACCCGGTTGCCGGACGGTCCGGCCGGGCGACTCATTTGACTGGTGCCGGCGCTCACCGGTGCCAGCGTTGCCGGCATGGCCTGCGACGGCGTGGCGATCTCCCCGGCACCCGGCGGATCGACCATCACAAGAAAAGTTTTCACCAGCGTCGGTACGCCCGGGCATTTAACCTGCAGCACGAATTCGGTCATTGGCTCGCGGACCGGCTGGGCGGTGGTTACCCGCAACACCTGTGCATTCATATTGCGCGTCAGTGCCAGACGCAGGCGGCCGGTAGAAGGCAGGTCCCCCGCAGCGCCTGTGGTGCGGAAGCAGCCGCGGCTCAGGGTTTCGCCGGCGGCCGGTGTGATGAGTATTTCTGCGACCAGGGGCTGTCCCAGCCGGGATAACACGCGGATATCATCGACTGCCAGCGAGTGAGCCGGCGAGCATGCCAGGAACACGGTGGTAAAAAAGGCGCTGTAAGCGGCTTCCCGGACGCGGTTGTCGAAGAAGCGGCGGACTGCACTGCCGCGCCGCCGGGCCGGTGTGGGGCGCGTTGTCCGCGCCTTGTGACCTGAAGTCATAGCTGTCGCCTCCCGAATGCGACGGAACACCATTGCACGGCCAAGTGTCCTATTTGGCGAAGCATAACCAAGCGGTCATAGTGATGCAATGGTTTTCAATCATTTACATGACATCGATTGGTACCATCGTAGATAATCGACCATCAGCAAAAGTGAGACCTGCGTCATGTTTAAGAGAATCTTTCTGTTCGGGCTGACCAATATCGCCGTTCTGGCGGTGCTGGCAGTTGTTGCCAGCCTGTTCGGCGTGGACCGGCGGATGATGGATGGATCCGGCGGCCTGAACCTTCAGGCCCTGATGGTCTTCTCCCTAATCTGGGGTATGGCCGGCTCGCTGATCTCTCTGGCGTTGTCCAAATGGAGCGCCAAGCGCATGACCGGCGCGCACGTAATCGAATCGCCGCGAAATGAAACCGAGCAGTGGCTGGTGAGCACGGTGGAGCGGCAGGCACGCCAGGCCGGGATAGGAATGCCAGATGTTGCAATTTATGACTCGCCTGAGGTCAATGCTTTTGCCACCGGTGCGCGCCGCAACAGTGCGCTGGTTGCGGTCAGTGCCGGGCTGCTCAATTCCATGAGCCGCGAAGAGGCCGAGGCGGTACTCGGTCACGAAATCTCACATGTGGCAAACGGCGACATGGTGACGCTGACTCTGTTGCAGGGCGTACTCAATGCGTTTGTCATTTTCTTCTCGCGCATTGCAGGGCACGTAGTCGATTCAGCACTGCGTGGCGGACGCAGTGGCGGTGGTGGCATCGGGTACTTTGCCGTTTCCATGCTGATGCAGGTGGTTCTCGGATTTCTTGCCACGATTATCGTGCGCTGGTTTTCCCGCTATCGGGAATTTCGCGCAGATGCCGGCGGAGCGCAGCTTGCCGGGCGTGACAAGATGATTGGCGCGCTCCGGCGACTGGGTGGTCGTGAGGCCCACGATCTGCCGCAGCAAATGGCCGCAATGGGAATTTCCGGCGGTATGCGTGCCGGCTTCAGCCGTTTGTTCAGCACCCACCCGCCCATCACCGAGCGTATCGCGCACCTGCAGCAGCTGCGCCACTAGAATCCGGTTTTGCCGGCGCCTGCTGTTGGTTACACTGCTCATCAGCAGTCAGCCTAAATAACAACAGAGCAGGCAACACATGCAGCGCGGAATACCGTGGCTGGTGCTGGCGGTGCTAGTCGCCGGTGCCGCCCTTCGCTTTTACGGCCTGGCCGAACCCGGCTATCGCAATAACGAGGACTATGCGGTACTCGGCGCGCAGGCGATCCTGGAAGAGGGGGTCCCGCGGCTCCCATCCGGCGTAATTTATCCGCGGGCGTTGCCATTGTCGTACGGCGTTGCCGCGGTGTTTGTTAGCGCCGGACAATCAGAGTTCACGGCACGGATTATCCCGGTTGTTTTGTCGGTGTTGTCACTGCTGATCGTCTACTGTCTCGGTCGCCGGGCCTTCGATCCGCAGGTTGGCCTGACAGCTGCCCTGATCCTTGCGTTTTCGGTCTGGGAGCTGCTGGTGGCGCAAACCGCGCGCATGTACGGGCCGCTGGCGTTTTTCTATCTGTTGTCGGTCTACCTGGCCTGCCGGGTAGGTTGCGACGACCGACGACGCCTGGGAGTGGCGTTATTTTTCTCTGCCGCATTGACGTCACTCCTCCACCCCATGGGAGTAATGTTGCTGCTGCCGCTACTGGTTCTGTTGGTGCCCGGTACCGGCAATGTGCAGAACAAACGATGGCTCGCGGCCGGCATTTTTGCCGTGCTGCTTGGCTATTTTGGTACGGCGATGTTCGAGCAGCATCATTACGATGCCTGGAATGTGCTGGTCACCGAAAATTTTCCTGAAGCTGCCGCCGGCGCGCCGCGACCATCCCTGCTTACAGTAATCAATGAGCGCTACCTCGCGCTGGCGCGGGCAGCGGCAGAGTGGTCCGGTATCGCCAGTCCATCAGGCGTGGTTTTTGCCGCAGCGGTGCTGGCACTTGGCGCCGCAGGCGCAACACGGCGCTTTGCCGGCATCAGCAGCTGGCACTTTTTTGTTGCGTTGGCCCTGATCGTTTTTTTTGCGGCGCTACAGCAGTTGATGCTGGCTGGTTACTGCCTCGCAGCCTATTTGCTGCTTGCGGGTCGAATCGGGGAGGAGCGCTACCCGCAGCGCGGATTTGCCCTCGCCGGATTGATCGGTGCCCTTGGCGTGGGGTGGATACTGGCGTCGGGCTTCCTGGCGCCAGACATGTCACTGACAAAAACAGTTCGAACCGTAGCCGGATATCCGCCAAACTTTCTCGAGCTGTTGGCACGGCCGCAACCACTACTGTTCCTGTTCATGTTGGTCAGTGTCGCAGCCACCGTATTCACCTGGCTGCAGCGGCGTGACAATGGTTTCGCCGCCATGTACGTGTCTGCTGCATTGATACTGCCGGCTACGGCGCTCGGCGCACACCCGACTGCGCTATACCGGTTTTTTGAGCGCTATGCTTTTTTTCTGCATGCGTTGTTTGTACTCCTGGCGGCGCACGGTATCTGGGTGCTGGTGCGGTTTGTGCAGGGCCGGTTCGGGCAGGGTAACAGTGGCTGGGTCACCCGGCCTGCCAGTGCCTGGCTGGCAGTTGCCGGCCTGCTGCTGTTAACTGGCGCGGTTCAGCCTGCTGCATCGTTACGAACTGTCAATGCAGATTACGGCGCAAATTCGCTGGGACGCTATCATCGTGTCTTCTTCCCTGACCACGCCGGGCCGTCACAGTACGTTTGTCAGCACGCCGGGCCAGGCGACGTAGTCGTGGCCATGGATGTGCTGGCGCACCATGCATATTGTGCGCGTACGGACTATCATTTCTCCCGTGATTTCAAGGGCGACGCAGAAGGCTGGATTGGCAGGCGAACCTTGTTCGAGGTGGGCCAGTTCGAGTCTGTCCTTGCTGCCGCGTCTGGCAGGGTCTGGGTGGTGCTGGCAGCACAGCCAATCCGGCGCATGCGCGACGACGCTGAAATGCAGGAATTTCTTCAATATCTGTCGGACGACTGTTTCAAGCGGGCTTTCCCGGGGCGAGACGGACTATCGGATGTCTATTTTTACAACGCAGGGTGCCAGCCGGGTGACCGGTCGCGCTCACAGGGTGGATAAATGCCGTCAAGGTCACTGATCGCCGGTTGGTTACCACTGCTGCTGGCGCTGGCTGCGTTCGTGGCGGGTATCGTCGCGCTGCTGGTTGCGATGAATAACTACGAAGTCATCGACAAGGGACGTCTCCTGCCGTACACCTCCGGCTTTATCTACCAGATTCGTTTCTTTGACCAGTTCAATGTCTTTGTCGAACTGGAAAACCGGATCCGGCCGGATTTGCTCAATGTTTATTTTTTGCTGGGCGTGGCCTTTATTGCACTGACTTACGCAGTGCTGATGCAGTCGTTTGCGCAGCGCCTGGAGATGTGGATGTTTGCCCTGATGTTTGTTGGCATGAGCTATCTGGCTGCCGATGAATGGGTTGGTATCCATGAAACGATCGGTCACAACATGCAGTTTCTGACGGCGCTTCCATTCATCAAGCGCCCCGATGACATGATCGTTCTTCTCTACGCGCTGCCGGCCGGGCTGTATCTGTTATTTTTCTGGCGCAGCATTCTGGCCGCAAGGTGGGCGTCGGCGCTTATGGTCGCTGCATTTTGCAGTTTCGTTCTGGCGGCTTTGGCCGATGTAGCCGCAATACCGGCCGAGGAACCGCTGGAACTGCTGGCTTCAGCGCTGATTGTCGCCAGCGTGCTGGTACTGGGTCTGCACCACACAAGGCGCGCGGCCGGGCACTAGTCAGGCGGTTTCGAGAACGATCTCTTCCGGGCCCTGCACGTAATAGCCCTGGATGAATTCGACACCAAGCTGCCACAGTACGGCCATCGTATTGGCATCCTCAACCCGCTCGGCAATGGTTTCGATGTTTTTCGCCTTTGCTGATTCAATATAAAGCCGGACGCGTTTCTGGATTTCGCGGTTTCGCACCAGCCCTTCCATCAACGAGCCGTCGACCTTGATGTAGTCGGCCGGGACGTGTTCGAGCACCTGCAAAGGCCGATGGCCGAGTCCAAAATGTTCGATGGCGAACGTACAGCCAAATGCCTTTACCTGCTGCGCCAGTTCCTTGGTTTCCTTGAGGTGCTCTTCGGCATTGTGCTCGGTAATCTGGAACACGAGCTGCGACGGTGGCACCTTGTACGCTTTGAGCTGCTTGCCGATCCACGGGATCAGCGTGCGATCCGGGATCGACTCTTCGGACAAGCGTATAAACAGCTGGCTGCCGCGGTCCTTGACACAAAATACGATGGCGTTGCCAATGACCCATCGGTCAATAGTTTTCATCAGCCCGTTCTGGCGTGCGACCGGCAGAAAGTCACCCGGCATGATTTCCTGACCGTCTTCCCCGGCCATGCGCAGCAGCACGTCAAACATGCGGCGGCTCTTGCCCATCATGCTGGCAACGGGCTGGAACACCAGCCTGAAGCCGTCCTTCATCAGCGCATGCTTGATCTTCTCCACCGGCACGGCCGGCGCACCACGGTCGATCGAGCCGTCTTTTTCCAGCATGACCACGCTGTCGCCGCCGGACTCGCGGCCGTCGCGAAATGCGTGTTGTGCCTTGTTCATCAGGGCATTGACATCGTCGCTGTGCGGATCGAATTGTGCCAGGCCAACTGTGCAGGTCATCGGTACCGATTTCTCGCCAACTTCGAACACATGGCGTCGTACGCTGCGCATCAGGTCTTCGGCCCACGCCTGTGCGTCGCGCATGGTTCCGCGTGACAGCAAGACCATAAAAATGTCACCCCCGAACTGGCCGTACAGATCGTTGGGCTTGATCGAGTTCTTCAGCATGCTCGCCATGTCGAGCATCAGCTGATCACTGACGATCGGGTCGAGTAAATTGCGTGTTTCTTCCATGTCGTCCGGCTTCATGTATGCCAGTACGGTCACGCCAGGCGCCGCCGGTCCGGTCAGGGTCTCTTCCAGCTTTTCTACAAAATGCTGCCGCAGGAACAAACCGGTTACCGGGTGGCGATGTTCGGCCAGCGCTGGTGTCACGACCGTTGGTGATTCCGGTTCCATGCTGATACGCACGCACGGCTCGCCCTCGTACTGGCTGTTTTCAATGTCAGCCTGCACGGCCAGACTGCCGCCGTCGCTGCTTTCCACACGCACTGATACTTTGTGACCCGACCATTTGCCCTGGTTGCAGGCCACCAGCGCACCTTTGATCGCAGCGCGGCTTTCGGGCGCAAAAACGTCAAGTATGGGTGTGCCAACCAGGTCATCAGCGTCGGCATAGCCAAACAGCTCCAGCCAGGCGGGGTTGATGTTGGCAATGATGCCTTCGGCCACATAGATGATGCCGTCGGCAGCTTCGTCAATCAGGTTGTCCAGCTGGGTCTGCAGGCCCTTCATTTCGGAACGAGCGGTTTTCAGTTCGCGCAGAGTCCAGTAAGCGCGCAGCTCGCGCACCGCCACGGCGCTGAGGCGCTGGGGCTCGGTCAGGGTGACCAGGTCCTGGGCACCATCTGCCAGGCAACGCGCGATCTCTTTTTCCTCAGCCGTGGCGGCAAGTGCAAGAATTGGCAGGCCGGGGCTGGTTCGGTCGCGCACATCGCAGGCGTGGCTGAGCCGATCACTGTCCGCGTCAATTGAGACCACCACCAGCTGGGCGCGCCCGGTGGAGAGCACGTCCGGCAGCGAGCGGGAATCCTGTACCCACTGGCAGTGGGCGGGCTGCCCGGCGTTGCGCAGCGAGCGGCTGATAGCCTCGACATCATCCTCGCGCCGGGTCACGACGATTACCGGAATGCCAGACGGCTCGCTCAATTCAGGCTCCTACGGTACAGGTTGGGCGGCGATATCATAACGCGGATGCGGGCCGGAAATGCGTGACGGGTCGCGGTTTTTACCAGTCAACGGTTGTTTTCGACCCCCCGGCGCCCGGTGCCCGCATCCGGGTGAACTGTGGCCTATACATCGACCGGAGCGGTTACAGCTTGAGCGCCAGCGGGTATGATGGCTGGCTTTGGCCCGCGGCTGGCCCGCTTTTTTTTAATGAGATGGCAAATTACAACACCAATGAATTTCGCTCGGGTCTGAAGGTCATGCTCGACGGCGACCCGCACACAATCGTCGACAATGAGTTCGTAAAGCCCGGGAAAGGCCAGGCATTCAACCGGGTGAGGCTGAAAAACCTCAAGACCGGCCGGGTCATCGACAAGACTTTCAAGTCGGGTGAGTCCATCGAGGCTGCCGACGTGATGGATACCGAAATGCAGTACCTGTATTCGGATGGCGAGTTTTTTCACTTCATGGTTCCCGACAACTACGAGCAGTTTGCCGCTGATGCGGCCGCTGTCGGTGACGCCAGTCAATGGCTGAAGGAAGAAGATATTTGCCTGATTACGCTGTGGAATAATTCGCCGCTTATCGTCGCGCCGCCCAATTTTGTCGAGCTGAAGATTACCGAAACGGATCCGGGGGTCCGTGGGGACACCGCGCAGGGCGGCGTAAAGCCGGCAACCCTGGAAACCGGCGCTGTAGTAAAAGTGCCGCTATTCGTTGAGGAAGGCGACGTCATCAAGGTCGACACCCGATCCGGCGAGTACGTGGGTCGCGCTCGCGACTGACACGGTCATGAACTGGCAACCGGCAGCAGGGCCGGAGGTACTGGCCGCACGTGCCCGGCTGCTGGCGGAAACGCGGGATTTTTTTGTCGAACATGGTGTGCTGGAAGTGCAGACACCGGTCCTTGTTGGTGGTACCTGCCCGGACCCGGCAGTCCCCAGTATCCCGGCAAGCCCGGCCGGTGGCCGCAGCATGTTTCTGCACACTTCACCCGAGCACGCAATGAAACGCCTGCTGTGCGCCGGCAGCGGCGATATCTATCAGGTCTGCCCGGTGTTTCGCGATGGCGAATCGGGCCGGCTGCACAACCCGGAATTCACGATGGTCGAGTGGTATCGAACTGGCTTCGACCAGCGCCGCATGGCCCGCGAAACCGTGGCGCTGGTGGCGCGGCTGTTACAGCGTGAACTTGATCCGCTGGAACTGACCTACGGCGAGGCGTTCAGGCAGACAGTTGGTATCGATCCGCACACTGCGGACGCGGAAAGCCTCGAGCGTGTCTGCCACGAGCACGGCATCGCCACACCGCAGCAGGCCGATCGCGATGCGCTGCTCGATCTGCTGTTGTCGACCGTTATTGCGACTGGTTTTGCTGCAGATCGCTGCCACGTAGTGTACGACTACCCGGCATCCCAGGCTGCGCTGGCGCGCATCAGCGCAACGAAACCTTTCGTGGCGGAACGGTTCGAAGTATTTTTCGGGTCAGTCGAACTGGCCAACGGATTTCATGAGTTGAGTGACCCGGCAGAACAGCGCCGGCGTTTTACGGCGGAGCGGCAGCAACATGCCCACGAGCAGGCGCCGCCGCTGGACGAACGGTTGCTGGCCGCGCTGGATCATGGTTTGCCGGACTGTGCCGGGGTGGCGCTCGGGTTTGACCGCGTGCTGATGCTCGCAACCGGGTGCACCAGCATTGCTGATGTATTGAGCTTTCCGTTCGAACGGATTTGATATGAGTGATCAGTTTTACACCGCACTTGCAGCTGAAGCACGCGCACTGCTGGAAGGCGAATCCGATGTGGTTGCCAATGCTGCCAACCTGAGCGCGCTGCTGTATTTGCGCCTGCCGGATGTGAACTGGGCAGGGTTTTATTTTATGCGTGATGGCGAGTTACTCGTCGGGCCATTCAACGGCAAACCGGCCTGTACCCGCATCGCCCTGGGGCAGGGTGTGTGTGGCGCCGCGATGGCGCAGCAGCAAACCCTGCGAGTGCCGGACGTGCATGAATTTGCCGGGCATATCGCGTGCGACGCCGAGTCGCGGTCCGAAATTGTCATTCCACTGGGTGAGCTGGGAGTGCTGGACATCGACAGCCCGTTACCCGACCGTTTCAGCGCCGCCGATCAGGCCGGTCTGGAGCAGATCGCCGCTATTTACCTGGACTCGATTAGTAACTAGCGCGCAATCGCGTCGCCCAGTTGCAGTACGGTTCCGGGTCCGAGGCCTGGTTCGAGCGCCGGCCCGCCGGGTGCGAACAGCACAATCACCGTGGAGCCGACGTTGAACTGCGCCAGTTGCTGCGCGTGGTCAAATTTCACGGCCGGCTGGTACTCACTGGTGGTGACTTCGCGGCCACGGACGATACCGGCGTGATAGGTTGCAACGCTGCCGACGACCATGGCGCCCACCATTACCAAAGCCACCGCGCCGGCGTCGCTGTCGAGGTGAAAAACGACCCGCTCATTGCGCGTGAACAATCCGGGTACAGCACGTGTAGTCGACGGGCTGACGCTGAACAATCGGCCGGGCACAAATGTCATCCTGCGCAACTGAGCCGCCAACGGCACGTGCACCCGGTGATAATTATGTGGGGCCAGGTAAATTGTGACAAAGCTGCCGCCATCAAAAGCCCGCGCTTCCTGATCCGATGCCAGCAACTGCGCGACTGAATAGTGCTGGCCTTTCGCCTGCAGCAGGTTGCCGTCCTTTATCGTCCCGCATTGTGAAATTACGCCGTCGGCGGGCGCGATCACGCAATCGCGCGCAATTGTGCGGGCGGCGGGCTGCAGCGCGCGGGTGAAAAACGCATTGAAACTGTCGAATGCGGCCGGATCTGACGGATCTGATTCGGCGAGGTCGACCCTGTAGATGCGGCGGAATATTCCGATGAACGGCACCCGGATAATTGAAAGCTTCGAATTGGCAAGCCAGCCAACGCAGTGCGTCAGCAGGTGTTGCGGCAGGATTGCCTGGATTGTGGCAAATATACGGTCCATTTACGGTGCATCTTCCCGCACGGTCGCAGACACGTGCAGCGTCGCTCCGTCAGCAAACAGCAGCGTCACAGGTACGATCTCGCCTTTGGTGAATTCACGCTGCGGCCGCATCAGCATCAGGTGCAGTCCGCCAGGTGCGAACTCGACGCGCTCGTCGGGTGCCAGCTCCAGTTGCTCAACACCGACCATCCTTGAAATGCCGGCCTCGTCCAGTCGGGTCTCATGAATGCTCACGGCGCCGAAGCCGTCTGCGCTTGCGCCGGTGACAATCACGGGACGTTTCGTCTGGTTGTGCAATTCGAAATAGCCCGCGGTCATTGACCTGCCCGGCAATGGCGCGCGCACCCACGCTTTTTGTACAGTGACGCTGTCACTGCTGCAGGCGGTGAGCAGTAGCACGCACGCGAGCGCAATCGCGCGATTCATCGCACCAGCGCCCGGTAGTCAGCTTCCAGTGCCCGCATGTCATGCGGCGCGGAAAAAAGCGCCACCAGTTCGGCCTGTGGATTGACCAGGAACAAGGCCGCGGTGTGCGCCATCGTGTAGTCATCGCCTTCGGGTATCTTGCTGTATGCGACGCCCATGCCCTCCGCGAAGGCGGCAATCTGCCCGATCTCACCGGTGGCGGCGTTGAACGTGTCGCTGAAACTGGCGATGTAGCGGGCGAGGATGTCCGGCGTGTCGCGCTCCGGGTCCACCGAAACCAGCCAGATACGCGGCTGCCGTGCCTGGCCCAGATCCTCAAGGCCCTGAGCCAGGCCACGCAGTTGAAACAGCGTGGTCGGGCAAATGTCGGGGCAGTGAGTAAATCCGAAAAACAGGATATCCCAGCGGTTGCGAAAGCTGTCCCGGGTGAGCGTCGCGCCGAGGTGATCGACCAGCGTCGCCTGTGGCAGGGGGCGGGGCGCACTGAATACGGTTGCCGTGGTCATGGGTGGCGGACGATTGAGTACCAGCGCAATACCCAGGCCGGCCGCCAGCGCGCCGATTGCGGTCAGGGCAATTATCATTCTGGAGCTATTCATCAATTCCATTCTATCGCGGTGCAGCAGGGCGTTATATCATGACGCGGCATTTCCAACGGGATCGTCCGTGCTGCAAGCCGATGAACTGAAGACAGTGGGTGACCTGGTCCGTTTTGGCGCCAGTCGTCTCAATGCCGCCGGCGTTTGCTTCGGTCACGGCACGGACAATGCTGCCGATGAGTCAAGGGTGCTGGTGTTCCATGCCCTGGCGCTGGATTTCGATGTGCCGGCCTACTTCTACCAGGCGCGCGTCACCGCCGACGAACGCGCTGCAGCCCTCGAGATTATCGAGCGCCGTGTCAGCGACGGCGTTCCTGCGGCGTACCTGACCGGCGAGGCATGGTTTGCCGGACTGCGCTTCGAAATAACGCCTGACGTGCTTGTGCCGCGCTCACCGATTGCCGAGATGATTCAGGGCGGGTTTGTTCCCTGGTGCGAGCCGGGCACGCTGCAGCGTGCGCTGGATATCGGCACCGGCAGCGGCTGCATCGCGATTGCCGTTGCCGCTCACCTCGGTGTGGCGACCGATGCGGTGGATATTTCACCGGACGCGCTGGCGGTCGCAAAACAAAACGTCACTGCGCATGACCTGGAAGACCTGGTCAATGTTTTCGAGTCGGATGTGTATTCGGGCGTGGCCGGGCAGCGCTATGACCTGATTGTCAGTAACCCGCCATACGTATCGTCAACATCGATGTCGGCATTGCCGGACGAGTATGCCAGCGAGCCACAGCTGGCCCTGGCAGCCGGCAACGACGGGCTGGAAGTTATTCATCGCATCCTCGCCTCGGCGTGCGACCATCTCACGCCACACGGCGTGCTTGTGGTGGAATCCGGCGAGAGCAGTGCAGCGCTGGTAGCGGCGTATCCCGGGATTGGCTTCGAGTGGGTCAACTTCCAGCATGGTGGTGGTGGCGTATTCGTGTTGACGGCAGCAGAGCTGGCGCGCTGTCAGGCGCAGCTCAGCGGCAGGTGCGCCTGATGTCGGGTAATACCTTTGGCAAACTGTTTGCCGTCACCAGCTGCGGCGAAAGCCATGGGCCTGGCCTGTTGTGCATCGTCGACGGCTGCCCGCCCGGCATGGAGTTGAGCGAGGAGGACATCCAGCAGGACGTCGAGCGTCGGCGTACCGGCAAGTCACGCCACACCAGCCAGCGCCGCGAACCGGACCAGGTGCAGATCCTGTCCGGACTCTTCGAAGGGCGGACGACCGGTGCGCCGATCGGTTTGCTGGTTCACAACGTCGACCAGAAACCAAAGGACTATCGCAAAATAGCCAACAGTTTTCGTCCGGGTCACGCGGACTACACCTACCAGCAGAAATATGGTTTCCGCGATTATCGTGGCGGTGGTCGCTCGTCGGCGCGGGAAACAGTCATGCGCGTTGCGGCCGGCGCAATCGCGCGCAAGTATCTTGCCTCGCAGTACTCGATCAGCATCGCGGGTTTCCTGGCGCAGATCGGACCTCTGGTGCTCGATCCGGTTGATCTTGGCAGCGTCGACGACAACCCGTTTTTTTGCGCCGATCCTGCGCGCGTTGACGAACTGGAAAAATTCATGGACGCGTTACGCAAATCAGGCGACTCGATCGGCGCTCGCGTAAACGTAGTCGCGCGTGGTGTGCCAGCCGGGTTGGGTGAACCGGTATTCGACAAACTCGATGCGGATATTGCCCGCGCAATGATGGGAATAAATGCGGTCAAGGGAGTCGAAATCGGCGCCGGCTTCCGCAGTGTGGAACAGAAGGGCACCGAACATCGCGATGAGATTCATCCGGACGGCTTTGCCAGCAACCATGCCGGCGGGACGCTTGGCGGTATCTCCAGCGGCCAGGACATCCTGGTGAGCATGGCGTTGAAGCCGACCTCAAGCCTGCGCCTGCCGTGCGCCAGCATCGACGTGGAAGGAAACCCCGTGGAAGTCGTGACCACTGGCAGGCACGATCCCTGTGTCGGCCTGCGCGCCACGCCCATTGCGGAGGCCATGCTGGCCCTGGTCCTGATGGACCACATTCTGCGTCATCGGGCCCAGAATGCGGGGGTCATCAGCCCCACGCCGACGATTCCGGCCGGTTCCGGACCGTATTAAGTTCAATTTT
>JABDJB010000008.1 GCA_013003425.1 Gammaproteobacteria bacterium
CCGACGAGCATAGTATCGACGATCTGCTGCCGGGCTCTTTCAAACTGTAGGAGCGGCTTCAGCCGCGTAAATCGGGGTCAGACCGAAATTATTCGCCACAATTGTTTGAAGCAATGGCTGGAATTGACTTCGCTTCTTAAACTGCAATTGTGGCGAATAATTTCGGTCTGACCCCGATTTACGATTTACGCGGCTGAAGCCGCTCCTACAGTTTGAAAGAACCGGGCAGCAGGTCGTCGATGGTCTGCATATCAGGCTCGCCTGACGCGTCCAGCAGCAGGATACGCGCATCGTCAGCGGCAAACTCGGCGATGGTCTGGCGGCAGGCGCCGCAGGGCGTGCAGGCCTCGGGCTCTTCGTGCCCGCCTACGATGGCAATTATTTTTATCTGTGTGCCGCCAGCAGCGATCATGGCGCCGACCGCATTGGATTCGGCGCAGGTGCCAACCGGGTAAGAGGAATTTTCGACATTGCAGCCGGTGTATACGTCGCCGTTTTCGTCGACGACGGCTGCGCCCACCCGGTACCCGGAAAACGGTGCATAGGCCCGCAGGCGTACTGCGCGGGCGCGTTCCAGCAATCTTGCGTCATCGGCCATCAGCCAGATCATACCCTGTAGGAGCCGCCGTAGAAATCGGGGTCAGACCCCGATTTCCCGAAAAAAAAGGCGGCCCGGAGGCCGCCTTTTTACTGCGTACTGAGCAGTTGATCAGAAATCGTAGCTCACACCAAAACGGATCTCGTAACGCGAAGCGTCGCCAATGCGTGGCTCCTCAGTGCCTTCCGTGACGGTACGCGGGAAGTTGTGCTGACGCAGAACCCCCCAGTCATCGTTGAGGAAGTTGGTGAAGTTATCGATCACCAGGAATGCCGACGCGTTGTGATCCTGGGTGAAGCCCGGGAAGTCCAGGTTCACACGCAGGTCGACTTTGCGCCACCACGAGCCTTCTTCCGCATTGCGCCCGACACCCGGCAGCAACACGTTGTCACGGAAATCGAGAAACGGCGTAAATCCGTACGGGTCGATCGTACCGTTATATGTGATGCTGTAGGGACGGCCGGAGTTGGCACTACCGTACAGCGACACAGTCAGGTCGAGGTTGTTGGCAAACGACTTGCGCCAGTTACCCGACATGGTGAAGCGGTGCTCGATATTGTAATTCGAGCGCGACAGCACATCTTCCTGCGGATCGAAGAACGCGCGATTCTGGTAGTTGGAGAAAGCTACCGAACTGGTCATCGGCTGCACATCTTCCGCATCGTTCCAGGTATAGCCCGCGCGCCAGTCGATACCGATCTCGGGGTGATCCTTTGCCAGGCTGAATGACAGCGTCTTCGACTGGTTGCCTTTCGAGCTGTTGGTCAGAACGAATGTTGGCTCGCGGACGCTGTCATACTCCGGATAGCCATCCGCATTGGTGCCTGTCTGCTCCAGATCACCGTGCAGTATAATCGCAGAATCCTGGCCTTCAGTAATCAGCAGGTCTGCCGCAAAGGTCAGTTCATTCTGGAACACATGCGTCATGCCCAGGGCGATTTTCCACTCCGAGGGCAGCTCGAAGTTGGGATCGAGGTAGTTGATCTCGAAGTTGTCGCCGGTACCGGCAGCAACCGCATCAAACAGCTCCTGCGGAATACCGTAGCCTGGCCCGGCGCCGGCGGGCGCAGTGGACTCGACGGCAGCGTAGACCACATCGGAATCGAACAGCGTGCGGCTGCCGTCAGTATAGCCAAACGACCTACCTCTTTGGCCAAACTGCAGCACGTTGTTGGCCGAGAAGTTATTCGACAACCACACGTTCGGGTCACCGCCCGAATACAGGCCAACACCGCCACGGAATACGGTGCGGTCACTGTGATCGTAAGTGAAGCCTATACGCGGCTGGATCAGCCCTTCGCCGTCAAGGTTTGTGGAGTTGGAAAAGCCGTAGTCGCGAACAAAGTCGGCGTTTTCACCGGGCGCGTCGTCGGTCGAGTACCAGTCGTAGCGCAGGCCCGCGACCAGGGTCCAGCGGTCGGCCGGGCTGAACTCATCCTGGAAGTACAGCGAGTTGATGTCATAGCCCCACACCGCAGCAGCATCCTGCGCGTTGTTGGAAGGCGCGTTGTTGTAATAGATCGCATCGGCAAGCCCGGCCCGGAAATTGTCGATACCGTCGAAACGTATCTCGGTTTCGGTGTGCTGGACAAACAGGTTGAAAATGTCCAGCGACTCCCGCTCCAGGCCAAAGCTCAGCAGGTGACCATTGTCGAGGTAGTAATTACCCTTGAAGGCAAAGTTGGTCACATCGTAGTTGAGCTTGTTGGCCTGGCGGCTATCGTCACCGCCGAGGTAGACATCGACATCGTCCAGCTCAACGCGGATTTCACCGAAATCAGTGCCACCAACGGAAATCTGGCGGTTGTCCAGCTCCAGGTAGCCCAGCCTGATTTCGGTGGAAAAGTTCGACGTCCAGTCGGAATACAGCGTACCCACATAGGAATTGAGTTCGGCACCACGCTCGTACAGATGGTTGAGGAACTCGAACTCACCCTGGTCGCCATCTGACTGGGTGAAGTTCTCACCGTCGTTGTAGGTGTAGGTGAACGCAGCGCGATGTTCGTCGCTGATGTTCCAGTCAAACTTGGCCAGGAACTTGTCGTCGCCATGATCGAGACTGGCCGGAACGGGGCCCGGGTCGTAAAGGTACAGGTCACGGGCAATCTGGGCGATCTCATCCAGTTCTGCCTGCGTCACCATGATTTCATTGACAGCGCCCGACCCTTGCGGACCACGATCGAACAGGTTGGCGCCTTCCAGGTTCTCGTAGGCAACGAAGAAGAACAGCTTGTCCTGGATGATCGGCCCCCCCAGGGTGAAGCCGAAGCGATTCTCGGTGTAATCAACGCTGCTGATCTTGTCGCCCTCCAGCTCATCGCCCCGCAGGCTGTCGCTGGTGTAGTCATAGAAAGCCGAACCGGAGAACTCGTTACCACCTGACTTGGTCACCGAGTTGATGTTGCAGGCGGAAAAGCCGCCATATTCGACATCAAACGGGGCCAGCTCGACGGCCACCTGGCGGATCGCGTCATAGGAGAACGGCATGCGCTCGGTGGGGTAGCCGTTCGAGTTCAACCCGAATGAATCGTTGAGGCGCACGCCATCGACGGTGAGGCTGTTGAAGCGCGAGTTTTTGCCAGCGCACTGGATAGCATTGATGTCGCCGCGGGATTCATCGACGTAGACACGCGGGTCGGCGCGAATCACGTCGGTAATGTTGCGGTTGATCGCGGGGGAGTTTTCCAGTTGCTCGATGCCAAATGTGCTGCTCGGCCCGAGGGCCACCTGGAATTCTTCACGCGGTGTCCCGATAACCGTAACCTCTTCGACAGAAGCGGCTGCCAGGTCAAAGTTGATCGTTGCGGTCCTGCCAAGATTGACACTCACCGCCTCGGCTCTTTCGCCACCGTAGCCCGAACCCGTCGCGGTCACGGTATAACCGCTGCCGATGGGAAGGTTACGCACGTTGTATACACCGGCCGAGTCAGTCTGCACGGTTCGTGTCAGGCCAATGCTGTCGTTGGCGACTATAACGGTTGCACCGGTTATCGGGCTGCCGTCAGCATCGGTGATGACACCACGAATGGCAGAACTGGTTTCCTGCGCAAATGCGGATGGCACGAGTAGCAGCAAAATCAGGGCGCCTGTCAGTGCCCTGGAAATACTCTTAGTCATGATGGCTGATCCTTAAAGTAGAACATCAACAAATAGCCGGGCAGCGGGCTGCGCGGCCGGATTTCTGTAAGACGAAAGTTGCTACCAGCAAGGGCAGCGATCTGGATGCGAATTTTTTTGGAGTTTGAAAACTCATTATCCCCCTTCCGCGAGCAATCCGATCTGGCGCCAGACACCCGCGTCACGGTTGGCACGATACGAAAATACCGCGGCGCTGTCACTGTTGCGCGCACGCAAAAAGCCACGTTGCTGGCGTGCACTACAATGCGAATGCGCGTCTACTGCTGGCGGACGACGCCGGCCCTTTTGAGCGGATTTTTAACTACTCAGCGTGACTTGTTGTTTAGCGGCGTTTTTCGATTGCGACCATCAGTGGCCAGTGATCCGAAATGCCGGTGCCTGCTGGCAGCTCGAAGCGTTGAGGCGTCCCGGCGGGGCTGGTCTGTCCTGGTGCTTTATTAACCAGTTGCGCAGAACCCGGCGCGATGCGCCATGTCGCTTTTTCGCCACGTTGCGGCCGTGACCAAAGTATCAGGTCGAGGAATGACCATGAATCATTGGGCGGATAATAGTACGTGCCGGGGCAGCCGCCACAACCATTGCGGTGTGCCAGTTCCCACGACGGCAAAACCAGTCGCGTGAACATTTTGAACTGGGTATTTTCTGCCGCAGTGGTATTGAAATCACCGGCCGCGAAGGCAGGCCGGCCCGGCGGCAAGCTGTCACGCAACTCGTGCAACCGGCGGTAGGCCTGCTCACGCATGGCGCGCGGGTGAAACGGCGCCGGAAAATGCACCGCGTATCCGGTCAGCAGGCTGCCATCCGGCAACCGGAATGTTGCCTCGAGTATACCGCGCGTGTCTTTTAACCTGTCGTCGAAATCCGGGTGCGCCACCGGGTGCAGCACCGGCTCACCAACCAGCGGCAGGCGACTTAAAAAAGCGACGTCTATGCCGCGCGCATCATCACCTTCGACCAGAACAGCTTTGTTGTAACGTGCCGTGGACAAAAAACCATTGCGCAGCTGCTCCAGTACGTTGATGTTTTCCACTTCCTGCAGCGCCACGATATCGGGACCGCGACCCTCGTTAGCCTGCAGGATGGCGCGCGCCACTGCCGACAGCTTTATCTCGAGCGCGACGTTGTTCCAGTCGTAGTTCAGGCACTGGTCGCGCCAGCGTTCCACCGGCAGCTCGTTGCAACGCGCGCGATGGACGTCATTCTGTTTCGTTTTCAGCGGCAGATACGTGGAATCGTCCTTGCCCGGGTCATCGCGGGTATCAAAAAGGTTTTCGACGTTGAATGTCATGATGGTCACCGGCGCATAGCCAGCGTCGCCATCCGGGACCGTCGGCTGCGCGCAACCGGTCAGTATCAGGGCGGCAATAAAAATGCCTCGCACTGCATTCATGTTCTAACCCTCTTCCGAAACCGGCTGCCGCGGTGGCGCCGGTGCAAAATATCCCACGACCAGTAACAACGCGCCGACGCCGATAAACGAAACAATACGCGCCACGGTACCACTGTTGCCCAGGTCAATAATGAACAGCTTCACCACGACCAGCGCCATCAGGGCAGCCCCGGTCAACCACAACCAGCGCCGCGCACGCTGCGTACCCAGCACCATGCCGGCAAAACCCAGCAGCCCCCAGTAAATCGACAGCGCTGCCTGCACTTCCACCGACCGGGTGAGAGAGTAATGACGCCACGGGACATTGCCCAGGTGGTGCACGCCACGCACCACCGCCAGCGTGGTCAGCACGAACGCGGCTGTGCCTAAAACAATGTACGCCCGCCGCTGGCGATCCTGCGAGGGCCATTGTTGCGCAGCCTCGATGATCCACAACCAGGACGCTGCCAGGCCGGCAAACATCACCACATCATAGGGATTCAGGATCGGCAGGTAGGGCAACGGCAGCGGATTGCCGGGCGCATCGATACTGAAGCCGAAGATGTACAGCAGGTTCAGCGCAAGCAGGACAGCGGCTGCAACCAGATAAGCCGGCCGTTCCACCTGCAGCGGCCAGGAAAAAACCGGTCGCAATAACCAGCAGGCCAGGCCCGCAATGGCAAGCCACAGGCTCACCGCGGTATTGCTCCAGGTTTCCACCACCATCCACCAGTCCAGTTCCCAGGCGACGAGCCAGGCAAAAAACAGCACGCCGGCAACATGCCATGTCCTGCTGACCACCGTACCGGTAGTTATGGGACGCAATACATACAAATGTGCAGCCGCCGCTGCCAGCCAGGGAAGTGCTGCGTACGACTCCAGCGGATGACCACCGAAGAAACTGCGCCCGAGCGCCGTAACAAACAGCAGCGGCAGCATGACCAGGGCACCGTAGCGGGCATGAGTCCAGTCAAGTTTCCTGGCGACCAGGCCTAACACCGCGCCGCTCACTACAAAGAAACTGACCAGCACCGGGTACTCGTACATGTGGCGTACCCGGTCGTCGATTTCCAGCCCACCGGTAATGCACCACCACGCGATGCCCCAACCCAGCAGCAATACCGCGGCTATACGCTCGAGCACATGCTCCATGCGGCCGAGCTGGCGCGCGCTGAAAAAGCCCGCCAGGCTCAGCAGAACACCGCCAAATACATTGGCGTTTACCAGCGGGACGCCGGCATTGTGATCCCAACCACCATTAACGTAGGCGGCACCGGCCATCAGGATCAACACACCGCCGGCGACGCGTGCCAGCAAGCGGCTTTGCCGCGCACCAAGCCACACCAGTGCCGCACCCTCCATTGCCCACGCGGATGCCGTCCAGCGTGCATCCAGTGCCAGCGGGATGGCCGCCGTGGCAAAGGCCACACCCAGCGCAATGTACGAATCACGCAGCAGGCCCAGCGCTTTGCCACGCGCGGTCAGCCACCACGCCAGCGCGCCGTAAAAAACCGCCAACAACAACGCGCTGTAGGCCAGCCCGTAGTCGGTGTGGCGCAGCATCGCCGACTGCAGCCCGAACGCGACGATCGGCGTGCCAAAAACCAGCGTGCCGTCGACCAGCCCACGCAGCTTCGGTGGCTGGCGCAAGGCAAACAACACCGCGGCAGCCTGGTACAGCAGGAAATGCGCGATGAGAAACGGTTCGGTCGAGGAAAAGTACGGCGCATCGTAGTACTTGTAGCCCCAGGCAACGCCGATACCGAAAGTGAACAGGAAGCCAACAAGATTGAGCTCGCGCCACGACTTGAACCAGGCAATGCCGACGATAGCGACGTTGAGCAGCAGGTAGTAACTGAACAATGCCACGTGACTGCCCTGCCCGGTCGACGCCAGCACCGGCGCGAGAAAACCGCCGGTGACTGCCAGCACTGCCATGGCACGGGCGTTCTGCACAACGGCCAGCCACACCGCCGGTATAGTGAGCAACGCCAGCAACAGGAAGGCTGGCAGCGGTGGCAACAACCCGTATAACCGGAATGCGGCGAAGATGGTGATATAGATAATGCCGACACCACCACCCTGCAGGCTCAGCGCATAAACCCGCATGCGATGACGCAGACGCCAGCCGATAACCAGCAACACAAGTCCGAACAACGCGGCAAAAACCAGTCGCAGCCACATCGGCACGTTCAGCAGGTTGCGATCAACGGCATACTTCAGCAGGAAGGCAACGCCAAAGAACGAGACAATCACCCCGACCTTTACCGGCACGTTGCCGGTGGTAAACCATTCCTTGACCTTCTCGACTATGGGGTTTGGTTCAGGCGGCGTCCGCTTGCGTCCGAAAGCGGGTATCGCGTCGGATGGTTCGGCTTCGGTCGACTGCATCGCGGCATCGGGCACGGCGGCGACTTGTTCGCCAACTGACGACGGTTCGTCGTCCATTGCGCTCGCTGCAGGCACAGGTCCGGTAGCAGTTTTTGACGGCGGCAGCGGTTTGTTTTCGAGCCGCCGCACGCGGCTGGACAGTTCACGCAGTTCGGCGAGCAGCAGCGCTATAACGAGGCCGATCACCGCGCCGAAGGCGAATCGGCCGCCGCTCAGCACCAGCACACCGGTTATCGCGCCGACCAGGGCATACCCTATTTTTGTCATCGTGCTCCGCCGTTGCGCAGGCGCCAATCAGCCACTCACGCCATCATAGAGCAGGCGCAGACCCACTATGAACAGCATCACGTAGGCAATCCTGAAAAACAGCTTGTCAGAAACACGCCGATGCAGCCAGACGCCGGCGGCAATGCCGGCAGGTGCCAGCGGCGCCAGCACGGCGGAAGTCCACAGATTGGTGGCGTCGAGCTGCCCCAGCCAGGCGTAGGGAATGAGCTTGGTGTAGTTGACCACCGCGAAAAACAGCACCGTCGTACCGACAAACAAGGTACGGCTCATACCCTGTGTCAGCAGGTACATGTTAATCGGCGGTCCGCCGGCGTGGGCGATAAAGCTGGTGAAGCCGGCGACCATGCCGCTGCCTGCGGCAGCCGGCCAGCCAGCCCGCCGCGTGTGATGCGCAATCCATTCGCTCAGCCCGAACCAGTGATTCAACGTGAAGGTGATGGCAATGACCCCCAGGATGATCCGAATCATGGCTGTGCTCATGTAACCGAACAAGGCCGTACCGATAGCGATGCCGAGCACGGCGCCGGGCAGCAGCGATTTTTGCAGGCGCACGTTGAGATGCTCGCGATACACCCACAGGCCAAACAGATCCATCAGGCACAGCAGCGGCAGCAGGATACCGGCCGCCTGCACCGGCGAGACCACCAGCGCCATCAGCGGCACGGCCGCGACGCCGAGGCCACCGCCGAAGCCGCCCTTGGCGATGCCAAACAGAAAAACCGCCGGCACCGCTGCCAGATAGAACAGCGGATCAGTGATCATTACTCTGCGCGTTTGCTGCTGAGATAATCGCGACCGCGCTGCATGATGCGGGCAAAGGCGGCCTGGTCGCCACCATCGATCACTGCCCGCAATTTTGTGAGCGACTGCTCGAGAGCATCCAGCGCATCACGGCCGTGTTCGTTGAGCGACTGGATCTCGTAGTACACCTCGGGGCTTTCCTCTGACACGCGGCTGGAGACTGCCAGCTGCGCGTCAAAAGTAGTACTGGATATCTCTGCCAGCCGCGGCACCGACTGCCCGCTTTCGACCAGCGCATTGAAAAACGCAATGTTCAGCGCGTGCGACAAACCGAGGACGAAAGCTATCAGCTTGTCGTGTTCATCGAGGTCCATTTCGGCCGTTTCGACCATGGTCGGTTCGAACAGCGCACGAGCTTCGGCGACGGCA
The DNA here is from genome assembly GCA_013003425.1 of Gammaproteobacteria bacterium. NCBI lineage: Bacteria > Pseudomonadati > Pseudomonadota > Gammaproteobacteria > Gammaproteobacteria bacterium. The sequence goes on from JABDJB010000008.1 coordinate 8,955, forward strand.
TCGGGCGCACCCAGGTCGATAAAGATCACATGACGTCCGGACAACAGCTCTGTGTCCGGCCCGAACATGGGGTGAAGCGATACAACCCGGCAGCCGGCCGCTGCCGCAGCCTCCAGGCCTTTGCGTATCGGCGTTTTCAACGATGCTATGTCCATCAGCAAGCCAGCTGGCTGCAGCGCTGCAAGTTCGTGCAGGAGTTTCTCAGTGACACCAAGAGGCGTTGCAATAACAATCAGGTCGTAGTCGAGATTACCGCTACGCCAGTCAGTCAGATTCGAAAACGCGTTGTCTGCGCAGGCGGGATCGGAAATAACTACATCGAATCCCTGTGATGCGAGAAACTCGGCAAACCAGCGCCCCATCTTGCCGCCGCCGCCAATCACAAGCGCGCTGCGGCCGCGGCCGTGATCGGTAGCGCTGACGCTGGCCTGCTCCTGGTGTACCAGCGACGCGCGTATCAATCGCCGCATCAGCGCTTCGGCCAGGTCCGTGGGCAGGCCGACACTGGCTGCCTCGGTGCGGGCGAGCTCGATAACTTCGCGCTCGCGTTCGTAGTCGCGCGTGGGTTGACCGCTGGCACGTTTTATCGCGCCAATCTGATCGGTTATGCGATGGCGCTCTGCCGCCAGGTGCAGCAGCTGCCGGTCCAGTTCATTCAGTCGCTGGCGTAATGCGTTTAGGTCTTTCACAGCGTTCCGGCGGCGCAAAGACCACGATTGTACGCACTACAGGCTGGCAAGCCACTCGTCGTCGGAACCGTCGTGTATTTCCTCGAACAGGTAGGCACCGAGGTATCGCTCACCGGTGTCCGGCAGCATCACCAGGAATACCGCACCGGGCTGCGCTGTCTTTGCGACTTCAATTGCGGCGGCGAGCGTGGCACCGGCAGAGATGCCGACAAAGATCCCCTCTTCGCGCGCCAGCCGCCACGCCCATTCTTTGCCGGCCTCGTCGGTTACCGGCACCAGTTGGTCGTGCACCTCGCGATTGAGTACGTCAGGCAGGAAATCGGGCGTCCAGCCCTGGATTTTGTGCGGCTGCCAGTCGGCCCCGGACAGCATCGCCGCCCCGGCCGGTTCCGTTGCGATGATCTGCACATCCGGGCGGCCGGCCTTTATCACCTCGCCGGCGCCGGTCAGCGTGCCGCCGGTACCCCAGCCGGTAACCCAGTAGTCGAGACGGCGGCCGGCAAAATCTCGCAGGATTTCCGGCCCGGTAGTCTGACGATGGAACGCGGGATTGGCGGGATTTTCAAACTGGCGTGCAAGAAACCAGCCGTGCTTTTCCGCCAGTTCCTCGGCCTTGCGCACCATGCCTGAACCGCGCTCGGCCGCCGGCGTCAGTATCACCTTCGCGCCCAGGGCACGCATGATCTTGCGTCGCTCAACGGAAAAACTTTCCGCCATCGTCGCCACAAACGGATGACCCTTGGCCGCGCACACCATCGCCAGCGCGATGCCGGTGTTACCGGATGTCGCTTCGATGATGGTCTGGCCGCGATCCAGGGTTCCACGGCGCTCGGCGTCATCGACAATGGCAAATGCGAGCCGGTCCTTGACTGATGCCATCGGGTTGAAAGACTCGATCTTGACGTATATTTCCACGCCATCGGGCACAATGCGATTGAGCCGCACGACCGGCGTGTTGCCGATCGTCTCCAGGATGTTGTTGTAGATCATCGCGTCACTCGTTGGCCCAACATCATCCGAATATAGTTGGCGCGGGTGCTCGTCGCCAACAAAAAACGGGGCCCGCAGGCCCCGTTTCGCGAACAGACCGTAATCTGTTTACTTGAAGAACTTCGAGGCGAGTCCGCCCAGGCCCTTCAGGCCGCCGACGGAACCGAGCAGTTCACCACCACGGCTGGACTTGTCGATCAGGTCAGGCAGGAAATTCGACAGGCTTTCGGCCGCCTGGCTCTGATCGATACCCAGCTTGGAAGCGAAATCGGCTACCTGGCCGGAACCGAGGGCTTCGGTCACCTGGTCGGCGCTGACCGAGGCGTTGTCGCCGTCGCCGAGCCACGACTGAGCAACGTCTGCCAGACCGCCGCCGCTGAACTTCTCCACCAGACCGGAAAGCGGTGAGCCGCCTTCGCCACCGCCGAGCAGGTTGTCAACCGCAGCCTGGGCGGAACCGGAGTCGGCGTCGCCACCCAGCTTGCTCATCAACATCTGCGTCGCCATTTGTTTCAGATCCATTTTTTTCTCTCCAGAGGAAATCAATAACCAGGCTGATCATTTTATAGGTCTGTACCGCGAGAGGTTGTTACGTTTGGTCAAACCCGACCCTTCCGACACAAGTGTTTACTTCCACAAATGCAGTTGGAGCGGCTTTGGCCGCTACCTGCGACCATGCTTTGTGGGAGCGGCATCCTGCCGCGATTACCTGCGACCATGCTCTGTGGGAGCGGCATCCTGCCGCGATTACCTGCGACCATGCTTTGTGGGAGCGGCATCCTGCCGCGATAACCTGCGACCATGCTTTGTGGGAGCGGCATCCTGCCGCGATTACCTGCGACCATGCTTTGTGGGAGCGGCATC
>JABDJB010000009.1 GCA_013003425.1 Gammaproteobacteria bacterium
TAGATGACCGGCTCGCGGATGTCCTCTTTTACCTGCCACCAGAAGTGCCACACGCCCAGGATGGCCGCCGGGTAGACCAGGTAGTGCAGCTGCTGCCAGCGTCGGCCCAGGCGGCGCATCATGGCATTTGTCGAGGTGACAGCCAGAGGGATAAGCATGAGCAGCGCGGCAATGCCCAGCGTAATGTACGGTCGTTCGACGATATCCTCGATGATCGGTCCAGGTGCAAGACCCTGGTCGAGAATCGCATAGATCAGGAAATGAGCACTGACATAAAAGAAGGCAAAAAGGCCGAGCATGCGGCGAAAACGAATGAGCCAGTTCATACCGGTGATGCGTCGCAACGGAGTAATGCTCAGCGTGATGAGCAGGAAGCGCAGGCCCCATTCGCCGGCTTCGTGTAAAAGTTCTTCGACCGGATTGGCGCCCAGTGACAGGCCGGCAACCTCGAAAGTGGCAAGAACCAGGCTAAACGCTGGAAACAGGGCTGCAATGAAAAGGACAATCTTTAGCAGCCGCAGCGTGCCGCGGGAAGGTGTGGAAGCCACGAATATCAGTAGTTTTTGGCCAGGTCCAGGCCTGAATACAAGTGCGCTACGTGCTCGCCGTAGCCGTTGAACATCAATGTCGGAATCTTTTCGGCAAACAGTCCGCGGCCGATACGCCGTTCCCGTGCCTGGCTCCAGCGCGGGTGGTCTACTTCCGGGTTTACATTGGCATAGAAGCCATATTCATGTGGTGCCGAAATCTGCCAGGTATTGCGCGGCTGTTGCTCGGTAAACTCGATGCTGGTGATTGACTTGATGCTCTTGAAGCCATATTTCCACGGTACGATCAGCCGTAGTGGTGCGCCGTTCTGGTTTGGAAGCGCTTTGCCGTAAACGCCGACCGCCATAATCGTCAGCGGGTTCATTGCCTCGGCAATGGTCAGGCCCTCGACATAGGGCCAGTCGAGGATGCGTCGGCGTTGTCCCGGCATCTGTTTGGGGTCATAAAGAGTCTTGAACTTGACGAATTTGGCTCGCGAGTTGGGTTCAAAGCGTTGCAACAGGTCTGCCATCGAAATACCGACCCACGGAACAATCATCGACCAGGCCTCGACGCAGCGCAGGCGGTAGATGCGTTCTTCCAGCGTTGACCTGGACATCAGGTCGTCGAAGTCATAGGTGCCGGGCTTGTCGCATTCACCGCTAACATTCACGGTCCATGGCCGTGTTACAAAATCTGTTGCGTTGCGGTGCGGGTCGTCTTTGCCGGTGCCAAACTCATAGAAATTATTGTAAGTGGTGATGTCGTCATAGCTATTGGGTTGCTCGTCTGTGCTGAACGCGCTTTTCACCAGCTTGCCGAGTGATTCACCTGGTTCTGGCGCCGGTTTTGCAGCTGTCTTGCCCGCATCAGCATTGCAGGCGGTGCTGAGCAGCGCGCCGGCGGTTGCTGCACCGGCCAGGGCGAGAAATTCGCGACGGTTAAAATAGTCGCTCTCGTCAGTGATATCTGACGGCAGGATTTTTGGATCCGGGTCGTAGTGTTTGCTCATGCGGCTCATTATCCTCGTACTTCACTGGATCAGGCAACGCGCAGCCCGGGCAGTTCCCGGCTGCTCAGGAAGAACTGCGAAACAGCGCTATTCCCAGCAAAAACCAGCCCAGCACCAGCAGCCATTCCTGCGGCCAGACCAGGGCCGCGGGCATGCCTGGCAGGTAGAGTGTGGCCATGACAATACTGGCGAGCAGGCCAAATAAGCCCGTCGCCATGCCACCGGGGAGCATGAACGGACGCGTCATGGCAGGTTCGTTCCGCCGCAGCATGATAAAGCTGGCACACACCAATATGTAAGCGATCATCAGCCCGAAGCCGCCGCCGTCGACAAACCAGATCAATGCCTGGCGGCCGAGCAGGGGCGCCAGCGCGCCGAGAATACCGATGAACAACAATGCGTTGACCGGCGTGTGCCGCGTACGATGCAGCTGGCCGAACCACGCCGGAACCATGTGATGGTTGCCGAGCGCGAACAATGCGCGGCTGCCGCCCACAAGGAAGCCGTTCCAGCTGGTCAGTATGCCGGCGACACCGCCAACCAGTAATAGTGTCGCGCCGGTGCGGCCCCATGCGGCTTCCGCGGCGCTGACAGTTGCCAGTTCAACCGTGCTGCGTTGTTCCAGCGTGAGCAGCATGCCAACGGCCAGTTCGATCAACAGGTACCAGACCACCGCGATGGCAATAGATGCAACCAGCAATATGCCGATCTTGCGTGGTGCAAGGTCAATTTCCTCAGCCGCCTGCGGGATTACATCAAAGCCAACCAGCATAAAAGGAACCAGCGCCATGGCCGCCAGCACGCCTTTCAGTCCGTTGTTGTACAGAGGTGTCATGTTCGCAGGTGTGCCACTGGCGGCAAGGCCGGCAAACAGTGAGAAACCTGCCAGCAGGATCACCAGTACCACTATGGCCTGTAAGGTGGCAGAGAAGTGGACGCCGCGAATATTGATCCACATAAGCACCAGCGAAGTTACCGAGCCGATCAACGCCTGGTCGAGAAAGACATCACTGTCACCGACCTGCCACAGAGCACCGTTGCCCAGAAATGGGAACAGATGCGTCATGACGGTAGGCAGGGCCACCGCTTCAAATGCCACAACAGAGACGTAGGCAAAAACTATGGCCCAGGTGCAGACAAAACTGGCATTACGGCCCATCGCACGCAGGCTGTAGGCATGTTCACCGCCAACTTCCGGCATGGCGGCACAAAGCTCAGCGTAAATAGCACCGATCAATATGATCACCGTACCGGCCACAGCAGTTGCGATAAGCGCGCCTGCCGAACCGCTGCGCTGCATCAGCGGTGCGATCAGTACCACCCACGACCAGCCGATCATGGCGCCAAAAGACAGGGCCAGCGTTTCCCATTGTCTTAACGACCGCAGTAATCCGTGCTGACTGAGTTCAGTATTATTCATCAGTTTTTCTCTTCCAATTCAGCAGACTGCAGAATTCAGGAAGTGGGCTAATATTACAGGGCAAACAAGCAAAAATACGATCTGGAATTCTCTGTGCACAGGTTATCCCGATTTACTGGCAGCCGTGAGGCCAGGGCCGTCGGCTACGTGCTGGTGACTATCTCAATTGAATGGGGTTGGCAATGAAAAAACAAACAGCGATTTCTCTCCTGACTCTGTCGGGGCTTTTTTTGCCGACTGCAGCTAACGCGCAGCAGTACTTTATCGACATGCGTGCGGCCCTGGTGGCCGAGGAATCGTATTTCGAGCAGATCTTCAGGGAGCCGTTGCTCGAGGCAGGAATTTTCCTGCCTGATACCGGCGGCGCCAACCAGGCGGTGGCGCAGGCCAGCCTGCTGACCGGTGCCCTGCATGCCCGCAGTATCTGCCCGGGTGCCTCGTGCTCGGCACGCACCTCTTGGGCTGACCGGCTTACTTTTGATGCGACTGGCATAGATCCCGGCGCAACGGTGATCCTGACAGTGACCGGTACCGTGGAGGGCATAACCGGGCCAACGGTCGGAACCGGCTATACGCTGTTCGCTCAGTCAGTCGCTAACTTCACCGTCATAGATACGGCGCGTGCAACCGGACTCTATTTTTTCTCCGAGCCGACTACTACGTCGAACCCCGACGCATACACGCCGGGTGAACAAGAAGGCACCTGGGTTGTTTATGGGCCGGACCTGTTCGTCGGCCAGCTAACGCTCCAGGCAGGCGCGGTCAACGAGGTCTACATCGAGACAATTGTAAACGGCGATACAACGATGGATATCGTGACCAGCTTCGCAGTTGCAATCGATCCGGTGCTGCCGTTCACGTCAGCCTCGGGTGCCTTTATGAGCGAGTCGGAAGACGCCGATGCTGACGGCATCATCGACCTGGTCGACAATTGCACAGAAGTATTCAACCCGGTGCAGCGCGACACTGACGGCGATGACTTCGGCAACTACTGTGACGCCGACCTTAACAACGACAATATCGTTGACCTGCTGGACCTGGCCGAGCTGCGCACGGTATTTCTCACCAGTGATCCGACAGCCGACCTCAATGGAGACGGTGCAGTCGACCTGGTCGATCTGAGCCTGTTCCGGCAATATTTCCTGCAGCCGCCGGGGCCATCAGGCCTGCGTTGAGCCCGTCCGGCGCGCGTCAGATGTTGGTCGTAATTTCGCCCAGCTTCTTCGTCAGTAGCTGGTTTTCGCGATAGTCGATGGGAATCACCAGCAGGCTGGGGCCTGCTTCGGCCAGCGCCGTGCGCAGCGCTCCCTGCAGGTCTTTACTGCGCGTGACGTGGTGGCCGTTCCAGCCGAATGCCGCAGCCAGTCCAAGCCAGTCGGGGTTGCCGAAAGCAAGATCGGTGTGACGGTCAAACGTGTTCTGCTGCTTCCACGCAATAAGCCCGTAACCGCCGTCTTCCCACACCATGACCGTGATGTTGCTGTTGAGGCGTTTGGCAGTTTCCATTTCCTGTACGTTCATCATGAAGCCACCGTCGCCGCACACGCCCAGCACCTGGCGCTGCGGGTCGACCAGGCTGGCCGCAATCGCACCAGGCAGGGCGAAACCCATTGAGCAGAAACCGTTGGGTATCAGGCAGGTGTTTGGCTCATGGCAGTGGTAATGGCGCGCGATCCACATCTTGTGCGCGCCGACATCGGATAGCAGCAGTCCATTGGCGTTTAGCGCCTGGCGCGCGTCCCACAGCGCCTTCTGTGGCCGGATAGCGCCCTCGGTGTCGTCCTCGGCATGCTCGCTAATGTCGGCAGTCATGTCAGCACGAATTTTCTGCTGCTTGCTGAAATCGTAATCGGGCACGCCGTCACGATCAAAGCGTTCGTTCAGCATCCACAACGTATGTGCCAGGTCGCCAATCAATTCGACATCAGGGTGGTAACACTGGTCGATTTCCGCCGGCAGAAAATCGGCGTGAATAATTTTCTTGTCACCGTCAGGGTTCCACAGCGCCGGGTGGTATTCGACCATGTCAAAGCCCAGCGTTATCACGAGGTCGGCGTCATCGATTACCAGTGACAAGCGGTCCTTTGAACCCAGGCCGATGGTATACAGGCAATAATCAGCATCCATATCGACACAGCCCTTGGCCATGAACGTGGATACCACGCCGATACCGGTTTTCTCGCACAGCCGTCGTAACTGCTTCGACGCACGGCGGCGAATGGTGCCGTTGCCGGCAATAATCACCGGACGTTTTGCTGCGCGGATGGCGTCGTAGGCCCTGTCAACGATCTTGTCATCGGGTACGGAGCGACGAAAGCGTTTTGGCGCCAGCGGCCTGGCGCTGGTGTCATGCTCAGCGACATCTTCGGGCAACTCGATATGCACCGCGCCCGGTTTTTCGGTGCGTGCCAGTCGCACAGACTTGCGCACAATTTCAGGGATGGAGTCGGCGTGATAAACGGTTGTTGCCCACTTTGTGACCGGTTTGAACATGTCGACCACATCCATGATCTGGTGCGACTCCTTGTGTAGCCGGTCGGTCGAGCCCTGTCCGGTCAGGACGAGCATCGGTGCGCGGTCCATGTTTGAATCGGCGACTCCGGTTATCAGGTTGGTCGCGCCCGGGCCGAGGGTGCCGAGGCAGCCGGCGGGGTTGCCGGTAATGCGGCCATAGATCTCCGCCATAAAGGCTGCGCCCTGTTCATGGCGGGTCAGGACAAAATTAATCTTGCCCGAATTTTCCAGCGACATCATGAAGTCGGCGTTCTCCTCGCCGGGGACGCCGAAAATGTACTCAATACCTTCTTCCTCGAGGCAACGCACAAACAAGTCTGAAGCTTTCATGACATCTCCTTTTGCGTGACAGGGTCACGCCATTTACGAAATGCCCGGCCAATCTGCCGGACCGCCTGCTGCAGCCGCTGGCGGTTTTCCACCAGCGCCATGCGGACAGCAAACTCGCCCTCGGGACCGAAACCGGCCCCGGGTGAAACAGTGACTGCGGCGTCTTCCAGCAGCTGGTCGGCAAAGGCCATCGAGCCGGCGGTAGCAAACTCCGCCGGGATGGGCGCCCACACAAACATGCCAGCCCGCGGTTTTGGTACATCGGGCCATCCAATGCGTTGCAGTCCCTCCAGCACCACATCGCGGCGCCGCTGATATTTCTGTGCCTGCTGATCGGCAAATTCGCCGCAATGACGCATGCCTATGATTGCGGCTATCTGGATGGCCTGGAAAATACCGTAATCGTAGTAACCCTTGATTGCGCCGAGCGCGGAAATAATTTTCGGGTTGCCGGCGCAAAAACCGATGCGCCAGCCGGCCATGTTGAAGGTCTTCGACATGGTGGTAAATTCCACGCCGACGTCCTTGGCACCGGGACTGCGCAGGAAGCTTGGCGCACGGTAGCCGTCGAAACAGACTTTGCCATAGGCGAAGTCGTGCACGACGATTAGCTCGTGTTTCTTTGCCAGCGGCACCACGGCATCAAAAAATGCCTGCTCGACCGTATGTGCCGAAGGGTTGTGCGGGTAATTAAGGAAAAGCACCTTGGGTGCAGGCTTGAGCGTCCGGCAAAGCTGGTCCAGCTCGCTCAGGAAATGTTCGTCGTCGAGCACATTTATGCCAATGTAATGCCCGCCGGCAAGCGCCACACCGTGCGAATGGATAGGAAAAGACGGTGTCGGTATCAGTGCAGTGTCACCGGGCCCGATAAGTGCCAGGCACAAATGGCTGAACCCTTCCTTGGAGCCAATCGTGGCGATAACCTCGCTGGCCGGATCCAGGTCGACATCCCACTCTCTCTGGTAATACTTGGCCACTTCCCGGCGCAGGTTATAGATACCGCCGCCGACGGAATAACGATGGTTGCGTGGGTCGCGCACCACTTCGATCAGTTTTTCAACAATTGGCTCGGGCGTGGCATCTGTGGGATTGCCCATGGCCATATCAATGACATCAACGCCCGCCTTGCGCAGCTCATCGCGCCGCCGGTTAATGCGGCCGAAAAGGTATGGCGGCAGCAGCGCCATCCGGTCCGCAAGCCGGATGAAGTTATCTTCGTCGCTCATTTATCCCCTGCTTTTCCTTGTTATCACCTGAGAGTAGCAGCATTTTCGCGGCGTGCGCCGGCAAATCAAAGGCTTATTGCACCGGCACGAGTCGGGTGCAGGCCCGGGTCCTGCGTCATTGACTTAATAAATGCGTCCGGCGTCCGTTAAAGAGGGTTGAGGTGAACCCGCACCGGCTGTGGTGTGGTCTGCCAGCGTGAACGCACGATGGCTGTAACTCATTGAAATAAAAGGTGGTGAGCAATTGATCTGGCCCCTGCGAAAGCGCGCTCGACAGGACACGCAAACCGGCATAGTGCTCGATCCGCATCATGGTGGTTCTGCAGCGGTTGTCCATCGTCAGGGTAGCCGGCTGCGGCTGCGCCATTGTGCGGTCTGCCTGCCGCCGGATGACGGCAACTGGCGCCCCGAACTTGCCGCGCTGCTGGCAGATCACAGCGCACCGGTCAACGCCGTTGTCCCGGAAGAGGCTTACCAGCTGCTGCTGGTCGAGCGGCCTGACGTTCCAGCCGAAGAACTGGCTGGTGCCGTGCGCTGGCGCATTCGTGAGCTTATCAATACGCCGGTCGAGGAAAGCGTCGTTGATGTCTTTGACGTGCCGGCGCAGGCCCGTGGCAGTCGCAACATGGTTTATGCCGTGGCGGCACAGTCACAGGCCGTCGGGCAGGTGGCCGAACAGGTCAGAGACTCGGATCTGCCGCTGCAGTCAATTGATATTGCCGAGCTTTGTATGCGCAATATCGCCACCGAACTGGAGCAGGATCGTTTTGGCGTTGCATTCCTGCTGGTGCGTGGCAGTCAGGGCTTCCTGACGATCACCCGCGACCGCAAGCTGTACGTGATACGGCAAATGGAAATTCCCGGTGGCGATGCCGGTATCGGTGACGAGGCGGTATCGGCAATTGCGCTGGAACTGCAAAGATCGCTCGACTACTTCGAAAGCCACTATGACCAGCGGCCAATTCGCGATGTGGTCCTGGCACCATCGACTGAAGGCATTGCACTGAGCGCCGCACTCGGCCGAGAGATGGCGGTGAATGTAACGCTGCTCGATCTCAACGAGCTGCTGGAAACGCCGCGCGAGCTGTCACCGGAGGAGCAGTCACGATGCCTGCTCGCCGTTGGCGCGGCATTGCGAGGCCCTGATGTGCTGGAGCAGGCAGCGTGAAACAGAACATCAATCTTTATCAGCCGGCGGCGCGTGGCCGGGCCGGACTCAATGGTCGCTCCATGCTGCTGGTCTGGGCCGGTACGGTTGCCGCGTGTCTCCTGATGCAATTGTGGCTCGACAGCCGTTCATCCGGCGTAAGCCGTGAGTTGCGTCTGACGCAGGATCGTGTCGTCAGCACCGAAAGTGAACTGAATCAGCTGACAGCATCGATGATGGCGGGTACGGATAGTGCGCTGGAGGCCGAGCTAAACACGGCGCTGCGCGAGCTGGATCTGCGCGAGACCATTCTCGGGCTGGTCAGCGGTGACAGCGCCGGCGATATCGACGGCTTCTCTGCGCAGCTACGCTCGCTGGCCCGGCAGCCGGCTGAAGGCGTCTGGCTGACGCGCGTACGCGTCAGTGCGCCCGGCGCCCGCACCACGCTCGAGGGTCGCGCCCTGAGTCCGGAAGCTGTTCCGCTGTACCTGCGCCAGCTGTCGTCCGAGGCAGCCCTGTCAGGTCAGCGCTTTGATGAATTCGAGATCGAGCGACCCGAAGAAGACGGCGAACCGATCAGGTTTTCCATGAACCGCCGCGCCGCAGACCGCGCGGTGCAGTTTGCACGGGAATAAAGTGAAAGAGTTACTGCAAAAATTGCTGGCGAGGCTCGATGCGTTCAATCCGCGGGAGCAGCTGATGGTGCTCGCGGGCGGCATCGCTGGCATCGTGCTGGCCTGGTACGCCATGTTCGCCGAGCCGGCCATAAATGCACGACAGCAGGTCGCTGCCGAGTTGTCCACGACACAGGCCAGGCTGGCAGACCTGCAGTTGCGTGTCGCGCAGCAGGGGCAGCAGGCTGACGGCGATCCGCGACAGCGGCTCGAGGACCTGCGGCGCCGCACCGAGTCTGTCGAGGGGATGATCCAGAATTACGCGGCAGAGCTGATCAGCCCGACAGAAATGGCGCGTCTGCTGGAGCGAGTGCTGGAGCGCCGGCCGGTGCTCGAATTGCGCCGGCTACGCAACCTCGGCGCGCAGGACATGTTGCCGGAGGACTCGCCCGGGCAAAACCGGCTCTACCGGCATGGTCTGGAACTCGACCTGGAAGGGCCGTATCTGGCAGTGCTGGCCTACCTGGAAGACCTCGAGGCATTGCCGTGGCGGTTGTACTGGCAGGTACTTGAGATCGATGCCGATGAGTATCCCAACAACCGGGTGCGTATCGAGGTTGCCACGCTCAGCCTGCACGAGGAGTGGATCGGTGTCTGACCGAGCCGCACGCACAGTTTTTATTGCCTTGTTGTTGAGCAGCAGCGCCGTTGCCGAGCAGTTGTTTGACCCGATGCGCCCGTACAGCCGGGCGGCATTGCCGGTGGTTGCCGGTAACAAGGCCCCGGCCGGGTTTGCGCTTAGTGCCATCGTTTACTCGCCTGACCGACGGGTGGCCGTTATCAACGGTGAGCCCGTTGCCGAAGGTCAGAAGATTGGTGGTGCCACTGTGCGCAGCATCGAGCGCGGCAAGGTGCAGCTCGACTACCGTGGCAAGACCGTAAACCTGAAACTCAGCACGCTGAGGAAATCCAAATGAATTCACCAATCCGATTGTCTTTGGCCGGCATGTTGCTGTTGCCGTTGCTCTATGCCTGCGCGACCGGTCCGCAGCGCGGAGTGCCGGCGGCCGACGCCATAGAGGCTGCCGTGGCAGAAGCTGCCGACGCCGTCCAATGGAGCATGCCCGAGCCGCCACCGGAGGTGACTGATGCGTTACTGCCCCCGCTGCAGTCAGCCGTGCCACCCGAGGCCATGGAGCCACGTTTCGATGTAGACGTGAAAGACACTTCGGCGCGGGCGTTTTTTTTGAGCCTGGTCGAAGGCACCGACTACAACCTGGTCGTGCATCCTGACGTGCGCGGCAAGATTTCGCTGACAATGAAAAATACTACAGTGGGCGAAGTTCTCGACGCAGTGCGCGAGGTCTATGGGTTCGATTTTCGCTCCAGTGCCAGTGGCTGGATCATCATGCCGGCATCACTGCAAACCCGCATCTACCAGGTCGACTATCTCAATCTGCAGCGCAGCGGTTTCTCCCGCACCAGCATAAGCTCAGGGCAGCTTAGCCAGGGCGAAGAGGGCGCCACGGGGAACTCCTCGGCATCACAGCAGGGCGAAAGCAAAAATAACAGTGGTGGCAGTACGCGCCAGCTGGCGGGCAGCCACATCGATACGTTGTACCAGGCGGACTTCTGGCGCGAGCTGCATCATGCAGTCGCGGCAATTGTCGGTCCGGATGAGGGTCGCCGTGTCGTTATCAATCCGCAGAGCGGTGTGGTTGTTGTCCGGGCAATGCCTGACGAGTTGCACTCGGTCAGCCTGTTTCTTGAAACCGTGCAGGCAACGGCGCAGCGGCAGGTAATACTCGAGGCGAAAATCCTTGAGATCGAGCTCAATGACGGCTTCCAGGCGGGTATCAACTGGGCGACCGTCGCGCAGACTGCTGACGGTGACAGCTACTTTTTCGGCCAGACCACACCGGACCAGCCATTCAATACAGACTTTGAGGATCTCGGCACCAGTCCCGTCACGGTGGCGCCCGGTGTACGCACTCTGGGCGTTGACAGCGGCACGCTCGGCGGCGCATTTGCAATGGCTTTCGACATTGGCGATTTCAACGGTTTTATAGACCTGCTGGAAGTGCAGGGAGATACCCGGGTGCTGTCGAGCCCTCGGGTAGCAACGCTGAATAACCAGAAAGCGGTCATCAAGGCGGGCACCGATGAGTTTTTTGTTACTGACATATCCAGCAACACGGTCACCGGTACGGCGTCGGCAACCAGCCGTGATGTCGAACTGACCCCGTTCTTCTCGGGGATCGCGCTGGATGTCACGCCGCAGATCAGTGCGGACGGCCAGGTAACGCTGCACATACACCCCACCGTCAGCGAAGTCAGCGACCAGCGCAAAGACCTGACGATATCGGGAGAGACCGACCGGCTGCCGCTCGCCTTTAGCCAGGTGCGTGAGGCCGACAGTATCGTACGTGCGCGCAGCGGCCAGATTGTTGTCATCGGCGGACTGATGCGCAACACCAGCCGTGATGAAAGCTTTGGCGCGCCGGGGCTCGGCAGGTTGCCAGGGATCGGCGCTCTGTTCCGCAGCAAGCGCACGGTGGCGAAGAAGACCGAGCTGGTAATCCTGCTGCGTCCACTGATTGTTGAAGACGATGCAACGTGGGCACAGGCAGCCCGTGAGCCGCTGGAGCGCATCCGCGGCTACTGATACCGGAGATCGACTTTGTACCTGCAACACTTCGGCTTTCGTGAGTACCCATTCTCGCTGACACCGGATACCGAATACTTCTATGGCAGTGGATGTCATAGCGACGTGCTGAACGTGTTGCAGGTTGCGCTGCGCTCGGGTGAAGGGTTTATCGCGGTTACAGCCGAAGTCGGCCTCGGCAAGACGTTACTCTGCCGTTTGCTGCTGCGTGAGCTCGACAAGGAATTCACCACCGCGTATATCCCCGACCCACTGCTCTCACCGCGCACCTTGCGTAGTGCCTTGGCCGAGGAACTGGGTATCGAGCTGGATGAGGGCTGGACCGATGACCAGCTGATGCGACGCATCCAGAAACATCTGATCGCCCGGTCCGGTGAGAGTCACCGCGTTGTACTGCTGCTGGATGAGGCACACCAGCTGCCGCCACAGACACTCGAGGCAGTGCGACTGCTGACCAATCTCGAAACCGAAAAATTCAAGTTGCTGCAGGTTGTGCTGTTCGGCCAGCCGGAGCTTGATCGCCGGCTGGCGCAGCCCTCGCTGCGGCAGCTGCGCCAGCGGATCGGCTTTCGTTGCACTCTCGCGCCGCTGGATCGCAAGGCGACCGAGATTTATGTTGCTCACCGTGTGCGCGTGGCGGGCTGTACAACTGATCCATTGTTTGCCCAGGCTGCGGTCAACGAGGTGTATGAGGCCAGCGGTGGTACGCCGCGGCTGATAAACATGCTGTGTCACAAGGCGCTGATGGCAGCATTTGGTCGTGGCGAGTACGGCGTGAATTCAACCCACATGCGTCGCGCGATTGCCGACAGCAGCCACGCGGTTGTGCAGCGGAGCAACGGTCTTGGGCGATTGGCGCGCTGGTTCACAACTTCATTTGCCAGGAAACCGCTGGTATGAGCCTGGTCAATGAAATGCTGCAGGATTTGCAGGAGCGGGAGGCAACCAATGCACGGCCGCTCGCCGGTCTTCGTGCGGTTCCCGACAGTGATATTCATGAGCCGGGGCAGGATCGGCCCGCAGGGTTCTGGCTGCTGAGCGGCGTACTTGTCGTCACCGGTATCGTAGCGGCTGCATGGCTGCGTACGTCGCAGCCTGACACGCCAACTGTTTCGGTATTGCCAGCGGACTATTCTGCAGTAACGGCAATGCCTGACGAATCGCCCGCAGAATCTGCAGAAGTGGCCGCGACCGCTGATGTTGTCCAGCACGAACCGCAGCTTGCAACGCTTAATTTGGCGCTGGCGACAGGAATAGCTGCAGCACCGAGTGAATCCCTGCCCGAACCGATCGCAGCAACGGACGATATTGAACGAGAAACTGTCGTCGCGTCAGTCGCACCGGTAGTTCCCGCTGTGCCAAAAACGCGGGTGGCCGTGTCAAAGCCAAAGCGTACCAGTAGCGCGCCAGCGGCCACTGTGGCAGATGACAAAGAAGAATCAGGGTTGACCAGGATAGTTGTAGCGCCGGCCACGCGGTTACGGGCTGCCGGCCTTGCGGCGCTGCGTGGCGGTCGGCGCATCGAGGCCGAAGATTATTTTCGCCAGCTGGTGGCTCTGGAGCCGGGTGACACCGAGGGACACCTGCTGCTGCATGCGGCGCTGAAGGCGCAGTCACGAACCGCGGCTGCGCGCGATGCGTTGACTGGTGCACTGACTACGGTCACGCAGCCGAGCGCCGTGGCACAGGTCCTGGCGCGCGAGCTTCTGGCAGAGCGAGATACAGACCAGGCCATCGTGGTGCTCGAGCAGTATCGTCCGTCGACATTAGCCGATCTGGAATACGAGGCAACGCTGGCCGCGGCTTACCAGCGCGCCGGCCGGCACAGCGAATCGGTCCGGCTTTACGGCAGGCTGGTCGAGCGCAAGCCGGGGCAGTCGGCTTGGCTTGTCGGCATGGCTATTTCACAGGAAGCCGGTGGTGATACGGCAGGCGCGCGCAGTTCGTATGCAGCCGCCGTTCGCGCCGGGCGGCTGGATCCGGCGCTCGCGCGTTACGCCCGGCAGCGCCTGGCATTGCTGGAGAGAGATTCATGAGCATGCAGCGGAAACGAATCCGTCTCGGTGACCTGCTGAAGAACGAAGGCGTCATTACAGAAGCACAGCTGCAGGAAGCGCTGGTTCGGCAAAAGCAGACAGGACAGAAGCTGGGACGCGCGCTGACTGATGTCGGCGCGATCAGTGAGCATGACCTGCACGTATTGTTGGCCAAACACCTCGGTATAGACTACCTCGAGCTGGCGACGCTGCAGCTCAATGCCGCAGTAGTCAATCTGCTGCCGGAAGCGCAGGCGCGGCGCTATCGCGCACTGGTGCTGCACAAGGATAATCGTGGTTTGCTGGTCGGTATGGCCGACCCGTCGGACCTGTTTGCCTACGACGAGATTGCGCGCACGGTGGGTCAGCCGATCCGGGTTGCGCTGATCAGCGAATCAGAACTGCTGCGCACGATCGATGCGATCTACCGTAACACCGACGAGATTGCCCAGCTCGCTGCTGAAGTCGATGAGCAACTGGCTGAGGGCGATGTGCAGCTTGATGCGCTCATCGAGGATGAAGAGGCTGCTGATGCGCCGATCATCAGGCTGCTGCAGTCCATGTTTGGCGATGCGCTGAAAGCCAAGGCTTCAGACATCCATATTGAGCCCGACGAGAAAGTTCTGCGTATCCGGCTACGTGTCGATGGCGTCCTGCAGGAGCAGACTATTGAGGGTCGCGGCGTGGCATCCGCGATGGTCACCCGGCTGAAACTTATGAGCGGGCTGGACATCTCGGAGAAGCGATTGCCACAGGATGGTCGCTTTACCGTGCGCGTTGAAGATCACAGTGTCGATGTACGTATTTCGACCATGCCAATCCAGCATGGCGAATCGGTGGTGATGCGTCTGCTCGACCAGACTGAAAACCTGCGACAGCTCAAAGATCTGGGGCTTCCCGGGAAAATATGCGAGCGCTTTGAGGGCCTGATTCGCCACAACAACGGCCTGGTGCTGGTTACCGGCCCTACTGGCAGCGGTAAGACGACAACGCTTTACTCCGCGCTTAATGAAGTCAACCGGCCGGGACTAAAGATTATTACTGCCGAAGACCCTGTTGAATATCGCCTCGAGCGCATCAACCAGGTTGGCGTAAATCCGAAGATCGGCCTGAGCTTTGGCAAGGTTTTGCGCACGGTGTTGCGGCAGGACCCGGACATTATCCTGGTGGGCGAGATGCGTGACGAGGAGACCGTCGAGATCGGCCTGCGTGCCGCAATGACCGGTCACCTTGTGTTTTCCACGCTGCACACCATCAGCGCGCCCGGTGCGGTGCACCGGTTGCTGGACATGGGCGCGCCACCGTACCTGGTGGCCGCGGCGCTGCACGGCATACTGGCGCAGCGTCTGGTACGGCGAGTATGCGAGCACTGCAGCGAGCCGGCCCAGCTCAATCCGCACCAACGGGTGTGGCTGGAGGCATTGCTCGGGCTGGAGCAGATCGACCAGCACCAGTTCAGGAAAGGCAGCGGCTGCAACTACTGCCACCTCACCGGTTACCTCGGACGCATCGGCGTATACGAGCTGCTGGAGCTGGATGACCACCTCACCGAAACGTTGCGGGCAAATCCGACCGGTTTCGTAAAGGCTGCTAACGCCAGTCCCAACTTCCGACCGCTGGTGCACTGCGCGCTGGACTACGCGCGCCAGGGCGTGACGTCGCTGGATGAAGTCATCCGCGTAGCCGGCGGGCTGATCAGCGAAGCCACGCCCGATGCGGCCGGCCTGCCGGGCGGGCGGGCATTGGAACAGGTGGCCGAGCCGGTCGGCTAAAGCATGTCTGCATTCAGTTACAAAGGACGGATTTCCACCGGGGATCTGGTTAATGGCCAGGTTGCGGCAGAAAGTATCGATGCCGCTGCAGCGCGATTGAGCGAGCGCGGAATTATCCCGATTGAGATCTCGCCGATACAAAATGCCAGTCAGGAAAGCGTGCAGGCCGTGTGGCGCCGGCTCGGTGGCGGGCGCCCGTCTACCAAAGACCTGACTATGTTCTGCCGCCAGATGCATACCATTACCCGCTCGGGTATCCCCTTGCTGCGCGGTCTCGCCAGCCTGGCGCAGTCAACCCACCATCCGCTGCTGCGTGAGGCGCTGGAAGAGGTTATCGAGAGCCTGCGTGCCGGGCGTGGTCTGTCGGAGTCGATGCGCCGCCACCCCGAGGTTTTTTCCTCGTTGTTTGTCAGCATTGTCGAAGTCGGTGAAACCACCGGTACACTCGATTCCGCTTTTTTGCGGCTTTATGAATACCTTGGCCAGGATGAGAAGGTACGAAAGAAAGTAACTTCCGCAGTGCGCTACCCGATACTGGTGTTCGCTGCGATTGCTATTGCACTGGGTGTCATCTCGGTCTTTGTGATTCCGAACTTTGCCCCGCTGTTTCGTGCGCTTGGCGATGACATCCCGATGCCGACCCGTATCATCATGGGTATCTCGGATTTCACGGTTAACAAGTGGCCATTGTTGCTGATTGCGGTCATTGCAGCGTTCTTCGGTACGCGGGCGTATCTTGGAACTGCCAGCGGGCGTGCAACGTGGGACCGCAATCGCCTGCGGCTGCCGGTCATCGGCGCAATCATGCTGGAGGCGGCGCTGGCACGAGTTACCCGTTCGCTGGCGGTTGCGATTGGCGCCGGGCTGCCGATGAACCAGGCGCTGGCAACGATTGCCCAGAGTACCGGAAACGTATTTCTTGCCGAGCGTGTCAACGGCATGTGCACAGCTGTGGAGAAAGGGCGCTCGCTGATCTGGGCGGCAACAAACGCCGAACTGTTTCCGCCGCTGGTATTGCAGATGATCTCGGTTGGCGAAGAGACTGGTTCCATACCCGACCTGATGGACGAGACCGCGGACTACTACCAGCGCGAGGTGGATTACCGGCTTGAGAACCTGAGTGCGGCACTTGAGCCGATCCTCATTGTTGCCGTTGGTATTTGCGTGTTGATACTTGCGCTGGGTGTCTTTTTGCCGATGTGGGACATGGTTGGCAAGGCGAGGGGAATGTGAGCGGGCTGGCGAAAAAGCAGGCCGGATTCTCCATGCTGGAGCTGATCGTTGTCATCGGACTTATCAGCACTTTGTTGGTAGTTGCGTTGTCACGGCTGGCCGGCTACGTGCGCGAGGCCGAACGCGTTGCGGTACTGACAATGGAAGGACAGATTCGAAACGTGCTGGTGATGGAGTCAGCAAAACGCATTCTCAATCCCGGCGGGCCGACGCTGCTGGCGCTGGCTCACAGTAATCCGATGGAGCTGATGCTGGAGACGCCGGTGAACTACCTCGGCGTGCTGCGACCAGAGCAGGCGCGTGAGGTGCCCGGCAGGCACTGGTATTTCGACGGTCACAACGATCGCCTCGTTTACCGCACGGGGGCTGATTTGACCGGTGTTTATGACGGTGATTTACAGGAGATTCGCTACGACGTGCAGGTTGCTTTTAACGACCGCGACGGTGACGGCAGCTATACAGCGGCCCGCGACGAACTGGTAGGTGTGCGGCTGCACCGGCTGGGTGGTGATGGCTGGCTGCGGCTGGCCCAAAACCCCGCAGCCCTGTAGGCGCGGCTTCAGCCGCGAACTGGTTAAGACAGTGAGATATCGGGCCAGATCAGGGTTAAGTCAATCCTGCATCTGCCGATACAGGATGTGACGACAGACTATTGCTGGCGGGCACTGTGCCGCCGGAACGCAACGGAGGCAGTAATGAGAAAGCAAAGTGGTTTCACGCTCATCGAGCTGGTCGTGGTAATCAGCATCCTGGGCATCCTGGCGGCATTCGCCATACCCCGATTCGTCTCGCTGGAGACCGAAGCCCGCGTGTCGACTACCGAAGCGCTGGCCGGCAGTGTACGCAGCGCGGCTGCACTGTCGCACGGCCTGTGGCTGGCGCAGAGCTCGCCCGCTACCGTGTCGATGGAGGGTCAGACCATCACGATGAGCAACGGCTATCCGAATGCCGCTACCGTCGATGACACACTGGCAGACTTCACCGGTTATACCTTTGCCGCCGGCGCCAATGGCGTTTGGACAAAGGATGGTGCACCGACCCCGGCATCCTGCTCGGTGACCTACGCACCACCGGCCGCCGCGGGCGACGCGCCGACGGTTACCGTCGCTACCGGCGGCTGCTGAGGCCACCATGCAACCGTGCGGCGCATTGCGCGCCGGCACGGCCGGGCCGGAGGCCGCAGCACCACAGGCCGGGTTCACGCTGGTCGAGCTGGTTGTCGTCCTGGCCGTAATCGGTTTGCTGGCCGTTGTCGCCGCGCCACGTTTTTTCGGGAACTCGGTTTTCGAGGAGCGTGCCTACCGCGATGAAGTCGTTTCCGCATTGCGTTACGCGCGCAACCTGGCAGTCGGCAGCGGCTGCCCGGTGCGCGTGCGTCTGAACGCTGCCAGTTATGATCTTTCCCAGCAGGCGGTATCGGCCGGCCATTGCAATAGCGCCGATGCCAGCTGGCCTGTCAGCGTGCTGTTGCCCGATGGCCAGCCCGTCAGCGGAACAGCACCCCCAGGCATTACAGCAGCCCCGGAGCTAACCATCGTTTTTGATGCCGCCGGCCGTACCAGTCTCGGTGCCGACCAGGTGATCACTATCGGTAGCGGCTATTTCACATTGCGCGCCGGCAGCGGGTATGTCTCCCCATGATGTGCCTGCGACACAGCCAGCGCGGAGTAACATTGGTCGAACTGGTCGTGGCAATTGTCGTCATTGGGATCGCCGCCAGCATCGTCCTCGGGGTACTGGCGAGCAATGTAAATGCAAGCGCCGACCCGATGGTGCGGCAGCAGGCCGTGGCAATCGCGCGCGCCTACCTCGAGGAAATCCTGCTGCGTGACTTCGACGATCCTGACGGCGCAGACGGCGAAGCCGCGCGGGTCGATTTCGATGACGTCGATGACTACAACGGTCTGGTCAATGCCGGTGCGCGCAACCAGTTTGACAACGCTATTGCAGGCCTGGCGGATTACAACGTCGCCGTGAATGTGGTTGCCAGCGGCGCGCTGCCGGGCGTTCCGGCGGCGGATGCGCTGCGGGTTGATGTCACCGTATCGCGCGCGCCATTCCTGAGTTTCACTCTCAGCGGATACCGCACGCGATGAGCCAGCGCGGTTTCACACTGGTCGAGTTGGTCATCGCGCTGACGCTGACGGTGATTGTGACGTCATTCGCGGCGATGTTTATTGCCGGACCGGTGCAGGGGTATACAGACCAGAACCGTCGCGCCGGACTGGTCGACAGTGCCGAGAGCGCGCTGCACCGTATGGGCCGCGATATTCGCAGTGCTTTGCCAAACAGCGTGCGGGTCGTGGCCGTTGGTAGCGGCTTTGCTCTGGAAATGCTCAACACCGTTGACGGCGCGCGCTACCGTGAAAACCCGCCACCGGCCGACACAACAAAAACACTCGATTTTTCTGCTGCGGACGACCAGTTCAACGCGATCGGTGGTTTCAACCGTATCGCCAAGCCGTTTTCTTCAACAACGCACTACCTTTCGATTTATAACGTCGGTGTAACAGGGGCCAATTCCTGGGAGCTGGCGAATGTCATAACCCCGCCCGGCACGCAGATTGATATCGCTGCTGATGCTATTGCCGGCGAAGACCATGTCACGCTGGCGGCGCCGTTTCGCTTTGCCTACGGCTCACCGTCGCAACGCATGTATCTCATTAATGGCCCGGTGACCTGGCTTTGTGAGCCTGCGGCCGGCACCCTGACCCGTTTCGATGGCTATGCCATCGCTACAGACCAGACCACCCGGGACAGCGCTGCAGAGCTGACCGGGGCCGGGGCGACTGCCACCCGTGTGGCCGACAATATTTCTTCCTGCGCGCTGAACTATGCACCTGGTACCGCGTGGCGTGCCGGGCTGGTCAGCGCACGGCTGGCGGTGGCACAAGCGAGTGAAAGTATCGTGCTGCATCACCAGGTGCATATCGAGAACGCACCATGAACAGGCAACGTGGTGCGGCGCTGGTCGTGGCGGTATTCCTGATCATCGTGCTGGCGTTGCTCGGCACGGTAGCAGTGAAGCTCACCGGCGTGCAGCAGCAAACGGTGTCTCTGTCATTGCTGTCGGAGCGCGCGCTGCAGGCCGCGCGCACCGGGCTGGAATGGGGCGCGCACCAGGCCAGCAGCGCCGGTGTCTGTCTCAACAGCAGCACTACGCTGACCGAGGCTGCTCTCAACGGCTTTACGGTTGATGTGTCCTGCTCCACGACGGCGCATGCCGAGGGCGCAGCAATCATCAATGTGTATGTGATTGAGTCTTTCGCCAGCGCCGGCAGCTATGGCCAGCCGGACTACGTGTCCCGCCGTTTAACCATGGTGCTGACCGATGCAACCTGAACCCGGCATGATCCGTCTTGTCATTTTGCTGCTGTTGTCATTTTCGCTGGCGGCAAACGGTGCCCAGGTCTGCACGACTACGACGCTGGTCGACAAGGATCTCAACGGCATCTCCGGCAGCAGCGACAGCAACATCATTGCCGTGGGCAAGGATGGAAATATCGCGCGCTGGGACGGCAGTGTCTGGACGTCAATGAGTAGCCCGACGACCGAAGACCTGTCTGATGTTGAAGTTGTCGATGCCAATACTGCTTTTGCAGTGGGCAAAAAAGGCACAGTGCTGCAGCTGACAGGCGGCGTGTGGGTTGAGCAGAGTACGCCGACCGACAAGGAGCTGCAGGGAGTCTGGGCAGCGTCGGCCAACGAGGCATGGGCGGTCGGCAAGAACGGCACCATTATCTACTGGGACGGTTCGAGCTGGACCGATGTCAGCACGGCAGCGCAGGCAGGCGGGCGCGAGATGGTCGATGCCTGGGGAAACAGCACGAGCCTGTACAGCCTCGACAAGGAAGGCGTCTTGTATCGCTACGATCGCATCACCGATAGCTGGGATCTGCCGGACAATACGTGTGATGTAGGCGGTGGCAACTTCGAAGACCTGTGGGGCGATGGCTCTGGCGATATTTACCTGGTCAAGAAAGACGAGGTTTATCTTTATGATGGCGCTACGTGCAGCATTGTCGCCACCGCCAGCAAGGATCTGCTCGGAATTTATGGTGTTTCAGGTACCGGCCAGGTTGTTGCGGTGGGCAAGGACGCACGCGTACTGGAGTACGACGGCAGCAGCTGGACCGAGACTGACGAGGGTGTTGATGACTTTCGTGATGTCTGGGTGTCGCGTAACGGCAACGCTTATTATGCCGGCAAGAAAGGGGAACTGACGGCCTGCCAGTGTGTCAGCTGCATCGTGCCGGGTTTTGTAATTACGCATGACAGTTTTGGTATTCACTGCCTCGATGAAACAGTACGCATCGATGTCATTGATACCATCAGTGGCAATCCATACACAGACTATGCCGGGCAGTTGATCATTGACACGGGTAGCGGCTCGGGCAGTTGGTCGCTGCTGACCGGCGGCGGTACGTTTAGCGATCCGGTCGCCGAGGGAATGGCCAGTTATACCTGGCCTGCAGGCGAGAGCTCTGCCGAATTTTCTCTGAGTTATCGTGAGGGAACTCCCGTCATCGATGTGGAGGCATACGATAGCGTCGACCCCGGCACTCGCGACGATGACAGCGAAGGCACCCTGACCTTTTCCGCCAGCGGGTTCTCCGTCACGGCGGCACCACTATCGAACCCCCCTCCAGCCGTGGTAACCCCGTTCGGCGG
>JABDJB010000010.1 GCA_013003425.1 Gammaproteobacteria bacterium
GTCGATACCACGACGCTTGCCACCGTTGATATCACCAGTGTTGCGGACGCGAACAACGTGATTCAACGGGTCGACGCGGCGCTGACCTCGGTCAGCAGCTTCCGCAGCACGCTTGGTGCGATCCAGAACCGCTTCGAGTCAACCATCGTCAACCTGCAAACGGTGTCGGAGAATTTGTCTGCTTCACGCAGTCGTATTCTCGATGCCGACTTTGCCGCTGAAACTGCGAAACTGACAAAAGCTCAGATTTTGCAGCAGGCCGGCATAGCCGTGTTGGCGCAGGCAAACGCAGTACCGCAGGCGGTACTGGGATTGCTGCAGTAAGGCAGATCGGACAGCCCGGGGGTAACCCCGGGCTGATCCGGGTGTAGAGCAGGAGGACTTTCAACATGTCCAGCCAGATAACCTTGGTTGCCAATGAGCCGGTTCGCGCAGCTACCGCGCGTGCCTCCGGTGGTGACACAGCGGTGAATCGTGCTGATGGACAACAAGTCGCGGAGAATATAATCCGCACCGCCAGTACCACACCCGAGCCTGTCGAAAGACAGGCGCCTGAGCTCAAAGCAGCAGTCGACTCCGTACGCAAGTTTGTCAACGGCATGCAGCGTGATCTGCAGTTTACTGTCGATGAGGACAGCGGACGCACCATTATCACCGTCATTGACAGTGAAAATGGTCGTGTCGTACGGCAGATTCCGTCGGAGGAAGTGCTGCAGATCGCTGACACCCTGGCCAGGGGTGGCAGCGTCAACCTGATAGACAGCCGGGCCTGAGGGCCCGGCTCCTTTTTTTACTTTGTCGGGTAGCTAACCTATGCCATCTGTCACTTCGCCCGGAATCGGTTCGGGTCTCGATATCCAGTCGCTGGTCAGCCAGTTGGTGGCGTTCGAGGGGCAGAATGCAGCCGATCGGCTGTCACGACGCGAGGCCGGATTCCAGGCGACGCTGAGTGGGCTTGGTACCTTTCGTGCGGCACTCGATTCATTCCGCTCCGCGCTGGAGCCGCTCAAGGACGTTGACAAGTTCAGCGCCCGCACCGCCAGCAGCAGTAACGAGGACCTGTTTACTGTTTCCGCGGATGGCACTGCCGATCCGGGTGAATACTCGATCGAAGTTGTCAGCCTGGCGCAGTCACACAAGCTCAGCTCAGCGGCATTTGCCAGTTCCGATGACCCGATCGGTACCGGGACGCTGACGATTTCCCTGGACACTACTTCATTCGATGTTGAAATTCTCGATCTCGGTGAGAGTTCGCTGCGCAATATCCGTGATGCAATCAACGCCGAAGAAAAAGATGTAATAGCCAGCATCGTCAATGCACAGGATGGTGCCCACCTGGTGCTGAGCAGCACAAAAACCGGTGCCGACAACGAAATTACCGTACAGGTAAGCGGTGGTGATGGCGGCCTTACGCCGTTTATCTACGATCCGGCCGGTGGAACTACCAACCTGAGCGAGAGCCAGGCTGCGGCGGACGCAGAAATTCTGATCGACTCATTCTCGCACCTCAGTGCCACGAATATCGTATCCGCGGCGATCGACGGGTTGACGATAGAGTTGGAAAGCGCTGATCCCGGAACCCCGGCCACCCTGTCGGTTGGCCTGGATCTCGATCAGACACGCGTATTAATCGAAGACTTTGTCGATGCGTACAACTCGCTGGTACGTTCGACGGGCGACCTGACCCGTTACGACCCGGAAACGAAGACCGCCGGGCTGTTGCAGGGCAACTCGATCGTCACTTCGCTGACCGACCGCATGTCGCGGGAGTTCAATCGCACCGTCGATGGCTACCTGCGGTCGTTGCGCGATATCAATCTCAGCGTCGCGCTGGACGGTACTATCGAGATTGATGCCAATCCGCTGGGATTGACAACCGACAAGCCAACGCTTGATGAAGTGCTGGCCGAGAATTTTAATGACGTCAGCAACCTGTTTGCCGACGGCGAGAACGGCTTTGCGGTGCGTTTCGATGTGCTGATGGACGAATACCTGCAGGCCGACGGCCTGATCGATTCACGGGTTGACGGGCTCAACGACAGCATCGGGCGTATTAACGATCAACGCGAGCGGCTCGACCAGCACCTGATTGCAGTCGAAGAGCGTTATCGCATCCAGTTTCAGTCACTGGATTCGCTGATCGCCAGCCTGAACAACACCAGCGGGTTTCTCGGCGCCCAGCTGGCCAACCTGCCCAGCCCGGCAGCACTGCTGGGCAAGGGCTGATCAACAAGGATTTGAGGACCAAGTAATGATGAACAACGATGTCAGTCAGTACCAGCAGGTCAGCGCCCACGGCGGCGTGGCAGCCTCGGATCCGCACCAGCTCATCCTGTTGCTGATGAATGGTGCGCTCGACGCAATTGCGGTGGCCAAAGGGCACCTGCGGCGTGGCGAAGTGGCCGGGAAGGGCGCAAATATCAGCCGCGCCATTTCCATTATCGACGGTCTGCGTGGTTCGCTCGATCATGAAATCGGTGGTGACCTGGTTGCTAATCTCGACGAGCTGTACGTGTACATGGGCCAGCGTCTGCTGCAGGCCAATCTCAGGGACAACGCCGACTGGCTGGACGAAGTATCCGGCCTGTTACGCGAAATCAAGGAAGCGTGGGAGCAGATCCCGCCGGAAGCACGCAAGGTCACCCGGGAGGGCCTGGACGCCGAGCCGGCAGCCGCAGCCGAAGAGGTAGCGGCAGCCAGTATCGAACAGGTCGCCGTCTGATTGAGCGAGGGCAATAGTTTGAATGTCGGAAGCGAACGCGCAGAGCAACTGGAAGAAATATTCCGGCTGTGCACCGACATCGAGGGCGCTGTGCGCAACGCCGACTGGGATGCAGCAGGGACGCTGCTCTCACGTCGGCATCATTTACTGGAACTCGCGTTCGCTGATACCCCGACCACCGCAGACGAGGTCCGGCAGCTGCACGAAGTTGCCGAGCAGGTTATGACTTTTGACCGCCAGCTGATGCCGGTGGCAGAAAAGGCGCGGGGCGAGGCCGCAGCCGAGCTTAAAAACCTGCGTCGCGGTCGCGCTGCCGCAGATGCCTACCAGCAGAATTCCCGCTGACGCGCTACGCGCGCCGGCCGCCGCTACCACGCGCGCGACCGGACCTGCCGCAGCCGCCGTGCTGCGCACACCCGCAGTCAGCAATGCCTGGCAGCTTGGTACGCTGCTCGATGCAATAGCGCTCAGTGACAGTGTCGACGGGCGAGTGCGGCTGCAGATCGGCGCCCGTGTTGTTGACGCTCAGACTTCGCTGCCGTTACGCAGCGGCCAGACGCTGCGGCTCGAAGTCGCCGAGACCGGCCGCACCGTTGTGCTGCGAAATGTAGCCGAGCAAAACACAGCCGAAACCATAAAAGCGGGCATGCGCCAGTCGCTGCCACGGCAGCTGCCGCAGACCCGGGTGCTCGAGGCTGCGATGCAATTGGCAAAGCCCGACGTGCGCCTGCCGCCGCAGCTCAATGCTGTGGTGACGAAGCTGATTGAAACTGTACAGACTGCTGCGACACTGACCCGGCCGGAAGGCCTGCGCGCGGCGGTGCGCGAGTCCGGCACTTTCCTGGAAAGCC
Source organism: Gammaproteobacteria bacterium (assembly GCA_013003425.1). Taxonomy (NCBI): domain Bacteria; kingdom Pseudomonadati; phylum Pseudomonadota; class Gammaproteobacteria; species Gammaproteobacteria bacterium. The sequence goes on from JABDJB010000010.1 coordinate 3,574, forward strand.
GCCTGGCTGCCGCGGCAGGCGAACCGGTCAGCCGTGCACACGTGGCGGGCAACGACTGGAAGGCCGGTCTGCTGCGCTTCCGAGACCAGCTGGCGCAACTGCAGCAGCGACTTGCCGCAGGCGGTAACACGCGCCCGGCGGCAGCAAACACCTTGCCGCGGGTTACGAGTGCAGCGCACCCGGCACCGGCAGTCGTAGTCACCCATTCGGCACCGGTGCAGCAATCAACCGCTGCCGTAATGCTGGTCGTACAGACCAGAGCGCCGTTGCCGGCAGTGCCGGTTACCGTGCAGAGTCTGGTTACTGTGCAGAGTCCGGCCGCAAACCTGCAGCACGCAGCGCCGCCCATGCGTCATGCGCTGCCGCAGCCGCAGCCGGTGAACCAGCAGCCTGCCGCCATGCCCGGCGAACCGCTGTTACTGCTGGGCGACCTGATAAACAAGAGTGACGGCGCGCTGGCACGGGTGCGTCTGAACCAGCTCGCGTCGATTACTCCCGATACCTCGCCGCGACACGTCTGGCTGCTGGAGCTGCCGGTACAGCATCCCGATGGCCGTGCCGAAATAGTGCCGCTGCGGATCGAACGGGATGACGAGAGCGGCGGTTTGCAGCAGCAGGCGGCGTGGACAGTCGACCTCGCTTTTGACCTGGGTCGTCGTGGCGCATTGCGCGCACGGGTCGCGTTGCGGGCCGGCAAGGTCTCGGCATCATTCTGGGCCGACGCCGATGACACCCGCGCCGAGGTCAGCGGCAGGCTTGGCCAGCTCGAAGATGCACTGAAGAAAAAAGAGCTCGATGTCGGCAGCCTGACCTGCGGGGGTAGCCAGCCCATTGATCCGGCACCGCCGGAAAGCGGATTGCTGGAGGCAAAGGCATGAGCGAAGACACGCCACAGGTTGCCGTCGCGCTGAGCTATCCCGGCAAGGGTGCGCCACGCGTGGCCGCGAAGGGCCGCGGTGACGTGGCCGAGCGCATAGTCGAGCTGGCACGCGAAAACGATATTCCTTTGTGGCAGGACGCGGCGCTCGCCGGCGTGTTGTCAAAAGTCGATCTCGGTGACGAGATACCCGAAGCGCTTTACAAAGCTGTGGCTGAAGTCATCGCTTTTGCGTGGCGCCTGCGTCCTGATACAAACAAGATCTAGACCAATGCGTTAGAATCCCGCAATGACTGAGAATGCGGGCTGGTGGGACGAACTGAAACGGCGCAACGTGGTGCGGGTTGGTATTGCCTACGCCGTGATGGGGTGGATTGCCGCACAGGCCGCGCAGATACTGTTCGAGGTTTTCGAGGCGCCAGCCTGGGTTGCCAAGGTCGTTGTTTCGCTGATCGTCCTTGGGTTTCCTTTCGCGATTTTTTTCGCCTGGGCCTTCGAGCTGACGCCGCAGGGTCTGAAGCGCACTTACGAGGTCGATGCAGACGAATCGATCACTCACAACACCGGACGCAAGGTGGATTTTGTCATTATCGTTGCGCTTGCGGTTGCGGTAATTTTTCTAGGTTGGGACAAGCTCAGTAATCGCAACCAGCCGGCGGCAACCGCCGCAACGGCTCAAATCACGGACGGTGCCCCGGTATTGCCTGCGGGTGGTGGCGGCAAGGACCCTGCATCAATTGCAGTGTTGCCCTTCGTTAACATGAGCGCCGATCCGGAGCAGGAATTTTTTTCTGACGGCATCTCTGAGGAATTGCTCAATCTGCTGGCACGAATACCAAACCTGAAGGTTGCGGCGCGGACTTCATCGTTTGCCTTCAAGGGGCGTAACGAGAATATCAGCGCGATCGCCGACACCCTGAAAGTTGCAAAGGTGCTCGAGGGCAGCGTGCGCAAGGCCGGAACAAAGTTGCGTATCACCGCGCAGCTGATCGAAGCCGACACTGGCTATCACCTCTGGTCCGATACTTTCGATCGCGAACTCGACGACGTGTTTGCAATCCAGGATGAAATCGCTGCAGCGATCGTTACTGCGCTGGAGCAGACGCTGGGGCTCCGCGGAGCGGCGCCGGCGACGGCGCGAACTTCCAATCTCGAAGCCTACAACGCCTATCTCGAGGGCCGGCAGCTGATGGAGCAGCGTGGCCAGGGCCCGCTGGAGGCGGCGCAGGTCATGCTGGAGAAGGCCGTCGCGCTGGATCCGGAATTTGCGCCGGCCTATTCATCGCTGGCCGAAGCGGTGTTGTTGTTGCCCGGTTACAGGGGTGCATTTTCGAACCGTGAAGCGATCGAGCGGGCACAACCGCTGGTCGAGCGGGCGCTGGAGCTGGCGCCGGACTCCGCTGACTCGCTTGTGGCACAGGCGTTCCTGCTGGAACAGGACCAGCGTCCGGAAGAGGCAATTGCAGTCTATGATCAGGTGCTCGAGCTAAATCCAAATATGGTGCGGGCACTGATGTGGCGGGCCAGCACCCTCGGCGAAGTTGGGCGTTACGAAGAGCAGCTCGAGAGTCTGCGCAGGGCCGTAATGCTCGATCCGCTGGGTTATGTGCCGGTGCAGAACACCGCGGTGCAGCTCCAGGTCCGGGGAGAATTCGATGAGGCGGTCGCAACGATAGAGAAGCTGGTGCGCGTGCGACCGTCAGTTACCAGCTACGCCGGCCTTGCCAGCATACTCTCGGCCCAGGGCAAGAAAGACCGTGCACATGAGATATGGCTAAAGGCGCGCGATATCGCGCCCGATAACCAGGGCATCATTTTGGGCCTCAAGTGGATTTATAGCGACCTGGACATGCTTGAGCAGTTCCGGCAGCTGGAGTCAGCGAGCCCACTGGACGAAGTCTGGCTGGTGATGCTGGAGCGGCGCTGGCCCGAGGCCGCGCAAATCATGGAACAGCTCGTTGCGAACGAACCACCGGGCGTGCCGAGCCTCGTGCGCAACATTGCTGCGAATTCACAGCTGTTCGCCGGGAATCCGCAACGGGCACTGGAGCATTTTCAGCCTGTCGTCAATAGTACAACCGGGACTGTCGGGCCGCTGTTCGCTACTGAAGCCGATCCCCTGGTTACGAGCGTGATTGCAGCGCGGCGTCTCGCCGGGGACGGAAAAGGGGCACAGGAGCTCATTGGCCTGCTGCGTTCCTATCACGACGAGACTGTAGCAGCAGGACATGCCGATCCCGAGACGCTGCTTCGCGAAGCCCAGTTGCTGACACTCGAAGGTCAGACTGAAGCGTCGATGGCGCGACTGCGCGAGGTGGTCGATATGGGCTGGACCGGCGGTGACCTTCTCCTGTACTGGTCATTCATGCCGCTGCACAACGACCCGGAATTTCAACAGATACACGCCGACTGGGAGCGCGAGCGTGAACGCCAGCGCCAGGCAATACGCGAACAGCTTGGACTGTCGTCGTCGGGCCGCTCCCGTCAGATCTTGTAGATTGTCAAGACAACATTCATTCGACAGTGCGCCAGGCGCTCGGCGGGTGTAACCTAGGGTGATCAAACCGCAGAGCTGTCAAATTAGCCCAGTACCATGGCCAAAGCGCACATCGTCGACACAAAGGATCAGGCCCGGGTCCCGTTTCTGCGCGGCATACTTACCCGTTCGCTGCGTGATGCGGGCCTGACTTTCGAAGAAGCCTACGATATTGCCTCGGTGATGCGCGACCGGCTCGGCGATGCCGAGATCAGCAGCGACCAACTGCGCATTCAGGTTGCCGAGCTGCTGCGCAAGCGCTACGACACCAGCGTTGTCGAGCGCTACCTGGCCCGGCGCAAGCGCGCACCGGCCACCATCCTGGTAGAGAGCGGTGATGGCCTGGTTACGCCATTTTCCCGCGGGCGGCACATGCAGTTCCTTGAAGCCAGTGGCCTGACTGTGCGCCAGGCCGAACCGGTGACCGCGCGAGTGTACGAACACCTGCTGCGTAAAGGCGTCACCAAGATTCCAACCTGCCGGCTGAGTCATCTTACTTACCTGGCCCTGAAAAAAAGCCTCGGCAACAAGGCGGCAAAGCGTTACCTGGTGTGGTTTCAATTTGCCCATAGCGGTCAGCCACTGCTGATCCTGATCGGCGGCACCGTCGGCTGCGGCAAAAGCACGCTGGCAACGGCGCTGGCGCACAAGCTTGACGTCGTGCGCATCCAGTCAACCGACATGCTGCGCGAGGTGATGCGCATGATGGTGCCGGAGCGCATGCTGCCGGTGCTGCACACCTCGTCGTTCAACGCCTGGCGCAAGCTGCCGTTTGCCGATGTGCGGCAGGCGGACCCGGAAGTTCTTATCGCGGACGGCTACCAGAGCCAGGCCGAGTTGCTGGCGGTAGCAGGGGAAGCGGTACTAAATCGTGCCCGCAAGGAGCGCGTCGCCCTGATCCTCGAAGGCGTGCACATCCAGCCGGCATTTGCCGAGAGCCTGCGCGATGTCGACGATGCCATCATCGTGCCGCTGGTACTTGCCGTGCTGAAGCAGAAGGAGCTGCGCAAGCGCATCAAGGGGCGTGGCACGCAGGCACCGCGGCGCCGCGCGCGGCGTTACCTGCGGGAATTCGATTCGATCTGGCGGCTGCAGTCATTCCTGCTGTCCGAGGCTGATCGCTGCGATGTGCCCATCGTGAGCAATATAGATAAGGAGAAGGCTACTCACGAAGTGGTACGGGTGGTCATTGACCGGCTGACCGGGGTTTTTCACGGCAAGCCGCGACAGGTATTCGGCATCATCCCGGGGCACAACCTGCCCGAGACCATGCCGGGCCCGGCACGCAGCGCGGCGTCCGCCTGAAGGCCGCCCTTATAATTCGTTGAAAAACCTGATATTTCAGCGATCTGACGTTGTCACGTTGCGGTAACAATCCCTCAGTACCATAGGCGCGCCGTTCGGGGCCCGGTCCGGGTCCCCGGCTTCTTGACAGCTTCTCGGGGGAGACCGAAATGTCCGATCGACGCGTTCCTTTGCGTGCCAGCATGGTGCTGGCAGCTGCCGTGCTGCTGGCTGCCTGCGGTGGAGGCGAACGCCGCCAGGTGATCCAGAACAAGGGTTCCGACACGCTGGTCAACGTTGCCCAGGCGTGGGCGGAAGAGTACCAGACGGTCGATCAGTCGGTTGTTGTTGCCGTATCCGGCGGCGGCTCAGGTACCGGCATTGCCGCGCTGATCAATGGCACCGTCGATCTTGCCAACGCCAGTCGGGCAATGAAACAGAAAGAAATCGACCTGGCGAAGTCATCGGGTCAGAATCCAATCCAGCATATCGTTGGCTACGATGCGTTGGCCGTTTTCGTGCATCAAGATAACCCGATTGGCCCCATGTCGCTGGCGCTGCTGGCCGAGATCTACGGTGACGGCAGCACAATTTCCAAGTGGACGGATCTGGGCATCGAGGTGCCGGGCTGCCAGGGCCAGGAAATGGTGCTGGTGAGCCGGCAGAACAACTCCGGTACTTACTCGTACTTTCGCAGTGCGGTACTGGGCAAAGAGCGTGAGTTCCGTCTTGGCACCCGCGACATGCACGGATCCAAGGACGTCGTTGACCTGGTAGAGAAAACACCCTGCGCGATTGGCTACAGCGGCCTGGCCTACGCGACCGATCACATCAAGATGGCCTGTATTTCGAGTGCTGAAGGTGCGCCGTGTGTCGAACCGACGGTTGCCAGTGCCAGCGACCGCAGCTACCCGATTGCCCGGCCGCTGTTCATGTACACCAATGGCGAGCCGGCCGGTCACATCAAGGCCTACCTGGACTGGATCCTGTCCGATACCGGGCAATGCATCATCCTGGAGAAAGGCTACGCACCGGCGCGTGGTGTAAGCTGCGGCGGTTGATTCCCCGGTGAACCCAGTCTGGAGGTAGTAAGCATGAGCCACTACGAAGAACGGCTCGCAAATGACCTGGAGCATATTAATGCCAGCGTTCGCGCTATGGCGGGCCTGGTGGAGCGCGCTCTGAAAGACGCGATGCATGCGCTGCTGGACGGCGATGCGCAGCTGGCCAACCTGACGGTGTTGCGTGATAACCGAATTAACCGTGCCTCGCGCGAACTCGATCGGCTGTGTCATGCATTTATTGCCCGGCATTTGCCCGGGGCAGGGCACCTGCGGCTGATCTCGGCCGTGATACGCCTCAACGTCGCGCTGGAACGCATCGGTGATTACGCCGTGACGATTTCGCGCGAATCCCTGCAGCTGTCTTCGCCGCCGGCCGGGCACCTGGCACGCGAGCTGGACCGGGTGGCTGACGAATCCCGCCGCATCCTGCACCAGGCCATCGAGGTGTTCGACTCCAGAAATGCTGATGCCGCGGCCGCCACGATTCCGATGAGCGAGAACATCGAGAACATGATGGACGATGTTTACGCGGAGCTGATTGGCACTGAAAGCAGCCGTAGCCCGCGCGAGATCGTCGCGGCGTTTGTCGTGTTCAGCCTGCTCAAGCGAATTTCCGATCAGGGTAAGAACATCTGTGAGCAGACCCTGTTTGCAGTCACCGGTCATACAAAGAAAACGAAGACGTTCAACATCTTGTTTGTTGACGGCGACGACTGCGAACGCAGCCTGATGGCGCAGGGTATCGGCCGCAAGAGCTACCCTGAGGCAGCCAGCTATTCCAGTGCCGCCCGCGAGCCGCGTGCTGAGATGGCTACGGGCCTGGCGGATTTTCTCGATTCCTGCGGCATCGATGCCGGCCAGCTGGTGGTCGGCAGGCTGCGCGCAGGCCAGCACGAGCTGCAGGAGTACGACATCATTGTCAGCCTCAGCGGACCGGTGTCGAGTCACATCGAGGAAATTCCTTTTCACACCTCTGCTATCGAGTGGCCGGTTGGATCGGACTTGACCGGATCGGGCGGTTACGAAGATCTATACCGCTATCTCAAGCAGCAGATCGATGAACTAATCGACGTGCTCGCAGGCGAAGGTTGAGCGGCAGAAATTCCCGATGAGTCGATCCAAAGCCACCGATTTCGATCGCCGGAACCTCGACTGGTATATCGACCGCCTGTTGCAGGCCGTTGTCTTCCTCGGTGGTATTTCGGCGATCATCTTCATCGTCGGTATTTTTGTCTTCGTAACGCGCGAGGGTCTCGGCTTTCTCACCACTGATTTCGACGCCGGCGAATTCCTGCTGTCGCCCCTGTGGCGCCCGACATCTGAAACAAATCCGACCTACGGCATCCTGGCGCTGATTGCCGGTACGGCCAGCGTTACCGGGCTGGCGATGCTCGTCGCGGTGCCGTTTTCGCTCGGCGCGGCGATATTCATCGCCGAGTTTGCCACCGGGCGGACGCGTGAGATTCTGAAGATCCTGGTCGAAATGCTTGCCGCCATACCGTCGGTCGTGTGGGGTTTTATCGGACTGTCCATAATGAACCCCCTGATCATTGAGTGGTTCAACGTGCCGGTCGGTCTCAACGTGCTCAACGCCGGGGTGATCCTGGGGTTGATGGCGGCACCGATCATGACGTCTATTGCCGAAGACGCCCTGAAAGCAGTGCCGGACCGTTACCGCGAGGCGGCTGAAGCCATGGGAGCAACCCGCTGGCAGGTCATCAGCCGGGTTGTGCTGCCGGCCGCAAAGAACGGCCTGCTCGGCGCGGTGCTGCTGGGTGTCGGGCGCGGCTTTGGTGAGACCATGGCCGTACTGATGGCGACCGGCCACTCGGTGAATATTCCCGGCAGTATTTTCGATTCTGTTCGTGCACTTACGGCGACTATAGCGGCTGAGCTGGGCGAAACGGCTGTCGGCTCGCCGCATTACCAGGCGTTGTTCACCATCGGGATCTTCCTGTTCGTAATAACTTTCATCATCAACCTGACCGCGGATCTGATCGTCCGCGGAATCCGGAATAAGTAGTCATGATGTTTGCCGCCTCCAGTCAGAACGACAAGGATCGCCGTACCCAGCGGCTTTACTTCATGCTGTTCGGAGTGATGACGCTGCTGCTGATCCTGCCGGTGCTGATCATACTCACGACACTGGTGGTAAAGGGCGGGCCGGCATTGTCGATCGATTTCCTGTTCACCAACCCGACCAACGGCATGACGGCCGGCGGCATCTTCCCGGCACTGCTGGGTACGATCTGGCTGGTGCTGGTCGCGTTGCTGTTCTCGGTGCCGCTGGGCGTGGCTGCGGCCATCTACCTCAGCGAGTACGCACCGGCAAACGTGTTCACGCGCATCATCAACCTCGCCATCATAAACCTGGCCGGTGTGCCGTCGATTGTGCATGCGTTGTTCGGCGTCGGCGCCTTCGTTATTTTCTTCCGCTTTGGCACCAGCATCCTGGCAGCCAGCCTGACCCTGGGCATCATGACGCTGCCGGTCGTTATTGTTGCCACCCGCGAGTCGCTGCAGGCCGTACCACACGCGTTTCGTGAAGCGTGCTGGAACATGGGCGCAACCCGCTGGCAGACGATTCGCCGCGTGGTACTGCCAAATGCCATCACCGGTATCCTGACCGGCGTGATTCTCGAGGTGTCGCGCACATCCGGTGAGACGGCACCGATCATGTTTACCGGCGCGGCGTTTTTCCTGCCGTTCCTGCCGCAGGGCGTGCTCGACCAGACGATGGCGCTGTCGCTGCACCTGTTTGTCGTATCAACGCAGGTGCCTGACATGCCCGAGCAACTGCCGTTCGGCGTGGCGCTGGTGCTGATCGGCATTGTGCTGATCATGAACAGTATTTCTATCGCGTTTCGCATGTACCTGCGGGGCAAAAAGAAGTGGTAAGCACGAGCGGCACCCTCGGCGCGGACACGGCAAAGATCTCGGTACGCGATCTGCAGATCAGCTATGGCGATCTGGCTGCCCTGAGCGGTGTCAACCTCGATATCCGCGAGAACGAGATTTTCGGCGTCATCGGTCCGGCGAATGCAGGTAAAACCTCATTCCTGAAAGCGCTGAACCGCATGGATATGTTTAATACTGAAATGCAGGTCAGCGGGGATATCAGCTTCAGCGGCCGCGACACGCGCAACCTGCGCAATGTCTATGCATTGCGCCGGCGGATCGGTGTGGTATTTCCGCTGCCGGTCGGTCTGCCAATGAACGTTTACGATAATGTGGCGCTTGCACCACGGCTGGGCGGCCAGCGCAACAAAGACGAGCTGGATGTGATCGTCGAACGCTGCCTGCGTCGTGCGGCGCTGTGGGACGAGGTGAAGGATCGTCTGGATACTCTTGGCAGCATGCTGTCCGGCGGGCAGCAGCAGCGCCTGACTATTGCGCGTGCCCTGTCACAGGAGCCGGAAGTGCTGATGCTGGACGAGTTTTCCATCGCGGTGGACCCGGTTACCACCATGCGCATCGAGGATGTGCTTAAGGAGCTGCGCGACGAGATGACTATTATCCTCGTGACAAATTTGGTGCAGCAGGCGCGGCGCCTCGCCGACCGGACGGCTTTCTTCCTGGAGGGCCGCTGCGTCGAGATCGGCGACACCGAGAACCTGTTCACCGGCGCGGTACAGGACCAGCGCACCCGCGACTATGTGGAGGGGCGTTTTGGCTGATCCGGCAAGGCAGGCAGGCAGCGCGGGCGACTTGGCAATCCGCACCCGGGATCTCAATCTCTGGTACGGCACTTTCCAGGCGCTTTTCGATATCAATCTCGACGTGCGTCACGGGATTATTACGTCACTGATCGGTCCCTCGGGTTGCGGCAAGTCAACATTCCTGCGCAGCGTCAATCGCATCAACGAGCGACTGGATTACGTGCGCATCAGCGGCTCGATCGATGTGATGGGCGAGAATATTTTTGCCCCTGGTGTCGAGCTGCTGCAGGTTCGCAAGCAGGTTGGCATGGTGTTCCAGCGTCCCAATCCGCTGCCCCTGTCAATTCGCGACAATGTTCTGTTCGGCCATCGCCTGCACGAGGCGCGTGGCAAGGGGGCAAGAGCCAATGCGGATGATGTGGTCGAGAAGGCGCTGCGCGAAGTCCTGTTGTGGGACAAGGTAAAGGACCGGCTCAATAATCGCGCCATCGATCTGTCGCTGGAAGAGCAGCAGAAGCTCTGCATCGCCCGGCTGCTGCCGGTCAAGCCGCGGGTACTGCTAATGGACGAGCCGTGCTCGGCGCTCGATCCGAAAGGCACCGAGGCAGTCGAGGAGCTGATCTGGGAGCTGCGCGGTGAATACACGATTCTCATCGTCACGCACAATATGGCCCAGGCCCGCCGTGCCAGCGAGGAATGCGTGTTCATGCTGATGGGCAAGGTGGTCGAGCATACCGCCACAGACACCATGTTCGTGACGCCGCAGCACAAGGAAACGGCTGACTACATCGAAGGCCGCTACGGCTGACAGCTCGCCGGCGGCGTTCGCCAGCCGGTGTCAGTAATCTCCCTGATTTGTGACCATGGGAATCCGCGGTACCCTGACCGGATATCTACGTGGGGGCGGGTTTTATGGATTCAGGTACGCTACAGCTGGGCGCGATCATCATGGGGTTGGTCGGCGGGCTTTCGATCTTTCTCTACGGCATGGAGTTGCTCACCGACTCCCTGAAAAAGGTAGCCGGCGAGCGCATGAAGACGCTGCTGGCGCGGATTACGACCAACCGGTTCAAGGGTGTTTTCGCCGGTGCATTCACTACGGCGGTTATCCAGTCTTCCTCTGTGACCACGGTGCTGGCGGTGGGTTTTGTATCAGCCGGGCTGATGAATCTGCGCCAGTCTATCGGCATCATTATGGGAGCCGAGATCGGTACCACGATCACCGCGCAGATCATCGCCTTCAAGATTACCAAGTTTGCGCTGCTGGCCGTTTCGATCGGCTTCCTGCTGAACTTCTTTTTCCGTGAAGACCGCATAAAGCGCTATGGCCTGATGGTGCTGGGTTTTGGCCTGGTGTTTTTTGGCATGAACATGATGGGCGAGGCTACCTACCCGCTGCGTGATTACGAGCCCTTTATCAATCTGCTGCGTGACATGGAGAAACCGCTGTTCGCGGTGCTGCTCAGCGCCGGCTTTACCGCGCTGATCCAGAGCTCCTCTGCCACCACCGGCGTCATTATCGTGCTGGCCAGCCAGGGGCTCATTACGCTGGAGCAGGGTATTGCGCTGGTATTCGGGGCCAATATTGGCACCTCTGTAACCGCCGTGCTGGCATCGATCGGCAAACCGCGTGAGGCCGTGCGCACCGCGCTGATCCACGTGACGTTCAACGTCCTCGGCGTCACGCTCTGGTTCAACTTCATCGACGAGGTGGCAGCGCTCATCCGCACGGTGTCGCCGGTCGTTGCCGGCCTCGGCGGCATCGAGAAGCTTGCTGCCGAAACGCCGCGGCAGATTGCCAACGCACACACTTTGTTCAACGTCGGCAATACGCTGTTGTTTATCTGGTTTGTGGGCATCTTTGTCTGGATCGTGACCCGGCTGGTGCCGGATAAACCGAAACCGGAGGTCAAAGAGATAAAACCGAAGTATCTCGATCGTGAACTGCTGGAAACGCCGACGCTGGCATTCGATATGGTCCGGCTGGAGCTCGGCCGGCTCGCGCAGCAGGTCCTGCCGATGGTCGAACAGGGTCCCGGCATCGTCATGACGGGCAGCAAGGCACAGCTTGACAAGCTGCGCCAGCAGGATGATGGCGTCGATACGCTGTACGATGCGATCGTCGCGTATATCGGCGAGCTGTCGATACATCCGCTGACGCCGGAGCAGTCCGAGATGCTGCACGATTACATGTCGATTGCCGGAAACCTCGAGAGTATCGGCGACACGCTGGAAACCAACCTTGTACATGCGGGTCACGAACGGATTCGCCACAACGTCACGGTCAGCCCGGAGACCCGGAAAGTCATCGGGGAACTGGCCGAAAAGGTCCACTGGGCCGTTGCCACCTCGGCAAAAGCAGTCATCGACGATGACCGGCATGCAGCTTTCGACGTCATCGAGGCGAAGTCAGACATCAATGAGCTGGTAGAAGAAGCCGAGCATCACCTGGAACAGCGACTCACAGTGGATGCGCCGCAACGGCTGGCGACCTACCGTATGGAAACCGAGCTGATCGAGAATCTGAAACGCGTGTACTATTTTGCCAAGCGTATCGCCAAGGCAAGCGTGGTGGAATCGATGCAGCAGGCGGCCTGAGCGAGCCCGGTCCATTTTGCAATGATAGAATCGTCGTATGCTGGATAAGATCGATCTCGGCCAGAAGCTGGGCAAAGAAGAATATCGGCACCAACGAAGCATCCTTCGTACCCGGCTGCTGCGGCTGCAGCGTGCCTGCTGGAAAAACAAGGTGCCTGTGGTCGTTGTGTTCGAGGGCTGGAAAGGGACCGGCAAGGGCGGGATTATCAACGCGCTGACCCAGCCGCTCGAGCCGCGCGGGTTTCACTTTCACGCAATGCAGGCGCGGCGCAGTTACGAGGCGCTTATGCCCTGGTTATGGCGCTACTGGCTCAGGATTCCCAACTACGGCGAAATGGCTATTTTTGACCGCTCCTGGTACCGGCGTGTGCTGGTCGACCGGGTCGAGGGCGACGTGTCAGAAGTGGAATGGCGCGAGGCTTACCGTGACATCAGCGATTTTGAGAGAACGCTTGCGGATGACGGCTACAAGATCCTGAAGTTTTTTCTGCACACATCACGGAAAGAGCAGAAAAAGCGCTTTCGCAAGCTGGAAGCCAACCCGCTGGAGTCATGGCGGGTGCACCCGGAGCACTGGCGGCAGAACAAGCTTTACAACGACTACGTGGTGTTGATCGAGGAAATGCTGGAACTTACCGAGTCGGAATGGGCGCCATGGACCATTATCGAGGCGCCGGACAAGCGTTTTGCACGCATCAAGGTGCTGCAGACGGTGGCCGAGGCAATGAACGAGGCCCTGGCAAGTCGTGGCATCGAAATGCCTGAAGACAATTTCGAGGACGACTACCTGCGGCTGGCGGAGGAATCTGACGAATTAAGTGAGGTTGATGCGGATGACAATGATGATGCAGGCGAGGCCGGACCGGTATGAGCTCCCTGGACACCGTTGACCTGAGCGTCAGCATCGATGCCGACTCATACGTTCATGAGTTGCGCCGCGCGCAGCTGCAGTTGCGCACGCTGGCGTACGAGTTGTACAAGGCGAAGCGATCAGTAATTGTGGTCTTCGAGGGTTGGGATGCTGCCGGCAAGGGCGGCAATATCCGGCGCCTGACAGAGATGCTCGATCCGCGCGGTTACCAGGTGTTCACCATCGCGGCGCCAACCGGCGATGATGCAACTCATCATTATCTGTGGCGTTTCTGGCGCCGGCTGCTGCCGCCAGACGAAAAGCAGATCCTGATTTTTGATCGCAGCTGGTACGGGCGCGTGATGGTCGAGCGGCTTGAGGGCTTCGCCGCCGAAGAGGAATGGAAGCGCGCCTACCGCGAGATCAATGATTTCGAGCGACAGCTCACTGACTTTGGCACGATAGTGCTGAAGTTCTGGATTCATATCAGCCGCGAAGAACAGCTGGAGCGGTTTGAAAATCGCCGCAACACGCCGCGCAAGGCGTGGAAACTGACCGACGAAGACTGGCGTAACCGCGACAAGTGGGACGACTATGCGGCGGCGGTCAATGAGATGTTGGTAAAGACCTCTACGTTGCGGGCACCGTGGGTCATAGTCGAGGGCAACGACAAATACTACGCGCGGGTCAAAACGGTGAAGGTGCTGGTACAGGCTATCGCTGATGCGCTCGAAATGGAGCCACCAACCGTATCGGTGCCGGCTCTGAAAGAAAGCAACGGCAAGACGACGAAAAAATAGCCGGCCTGGCCATGGGCTGAGTTTCAGGAGTGCAGGCGCTGGAACAGCTCAGCCTCGCCGCGACTCATGCCGCATAAATCGACCAGCTGATCCGTGCTGGCGCCGTCGCGCAGCAGGTGCTCGGCCTGGCGCAGGTCGCCGCTGCCTCTGTTGCTGATCTGCAGCTGGTCGACTCGCTGAATCAGGCGCTGCAGGCTGCTGTCCATGCGTCGCATGTTGTCGCTCATTTTGCCCATGGCCGTAGCGAGAGCGTCAAGCGTCTGCTCGTGTTTTTCTGCCTGGCGCGCCGCTGCGACGCGCTGCAGCCGTGTGTGGATTACCAGCACCAGCCCGAAAAACGTAAACGCCAGCGCAGTAAGCAGATAAGGATCAGCCTGCTGCACAGCGACAATCGGCGCCTGCAGAGAATCGGGGACTTCCAGTATGCGTGTCATTTTCATCATGCGTACTCGTCAATCGTATTCGTGTTGCCGTCGTTTCCGTCCACGTCCTTGCCGGCTTCCGGGGGTGCCTTTTCAACGTTTTCATCTTTCGGCTGTGGCGCCGATTGCCGCCGGCGTTTGTCGCGGTGCGTGCGTGGCGTGGGTGGTATGGGCGTCGTAGGGTTGACCGGTTTGAAGTCGGGCATGGTTCACTCCCTGGCAGTCCATTCATTGAGCCGCGAGCGCAACCGTCCCAGCGCCTGCCCATGTATCTGGCATACGCGTGACTCACTTACCTCGAGAATCTCGCCGATTTCACGCAGGTTGAGCTCATCGTCGTAGTAAAGCGACATCACAAGTTTCTCGCGTTCCGGCAGGCGATCAATTTCGGCCGCGAGGCTCTTTATAAAGTTGCTCTGTTCGAGTATCTGCAATGGGTCGGGATCCGGGTTCCGGGGTGGCTCGTGGGAACCGTCTTCCGAGCTGATCTGGTCGAAGCTGCATAATCGCGCCGAGGCGGAATCACGCAGTACCTTGTGGTATTCCTCCATTGAAATGCCCAGCTCATCGGCAATATCGCGGTCGCGTGCATCACGCCCGGTACGATTTTCGATCAGCGACATGGCGGCAGACAGCTCGCGCACCTTGCGATGGACCGAGCGGGGCGTCCAGTCGAGCCGGCGTATTTCGTCCAGCATGGCGCCACGGATACGGATGCCCGCATAAGTACGGAAATTTGCGCCGCCGTCCGGACTGTAGCTGGTGGCCGCTTCGAGCAGCCCGATCATGCCGGCCTGGATCAGGTCCTGCACATCCACTGACGGCGGCAGCTTGCTCACCAGGTGATAGGCAATACGCTTGACCAGCTCAGCGTTCGCCAGCACGAGTTCGTCACGGTCGCCGGTCTGGACTTCCAGGTATTCGCTGGTAGCAGTCGTCATGCGGTCACCGCCTGCGCCTGGCTGTTAATCAGCCTTTCGGCGAAAAATTCCAGCCGCCCGTGTGAGCCGGTTGGGGGACGCCAGGTCTCGGTATGTTCGGCCAGGGCACGGAACGCGAGCGCGGCACTGGCTGAGGGAAAGGCCGCGGCGATGGGTTGTTGCCGCTGAACTGCGCGGCGTTGGCAAGTGTCGTAGGGCACATTGCCAAAGTGTTCGAGACTGACATCGAGGAACTTGTGCGAGGCGCGTGCGATCTTCTCGAACAACGCACGACCCTCGGCCGCGTCGCCGGTCTGGTTGGTCAGAATCTGGAACTCGCGCACGGCGTAATCGGTGCTGAGCACTTTCATCAGGGCATATGCGTCAGTGATCGAAGCGGGCTCATCGCAGATCACTACAACTACATTCTGCGATGCCTGGCTGAAACTGATGACGCTGTCGGCGATGCCTGCTGCGGTATCGACTACCAATACGTCAAAATTCATTGCCAGTTCGCTGAAGGCTGCAATCAGTCCTGCGTGTTCAGCCGGGCTCAGGTCAGCCATACGACGTCTGCCTGACGCCGCAGGCACGATACTGATGCCCTCCGGGCCGTCGCAGATAATATCTTCCAGGGTGCATTCACCACTGAGCACATGGGACAGGTTGTACTGTGGGTGCAGCCCCAGCAGTACATCCACATTGGCCAGGCCCAGATCGGCGTCGAGCAACAACACACGCTTGCCGCGTTGCGCCAGCGCGACGGCAAGATTGATCGAAACGCATGACTTGCCAACGCCGCCCTTGCCACCGGTCACTGCGATTACTTTGACCGGGTCGCTGCCGGTCATCTGTCGCAGGCCCGTTGCCTGGTCATTGAGTTGCTCAGGCATTGGCCACCGCCTCATGTTGCAGGGTTTCGGCATTGCGCAGTTCCAGCGCTTTTTCCACAAGGCTGAAGCGTCTGCTGCTCGCCCAATGCAGGTCTTCAGGAACGCGTTGCCCGTCTGTCACGTAAGCCAGTGGCAGGTCATGGCGCAGGAGCGCCGAAATCGCGCCGCCCAGCGATGCAGCCTCGTCGGTCTTTGTGAGCACGCAGGCGGTCGGCCGCAGATGGCTGAATGCACGCACCGTTTCATCCAGTACGGCAGTTTGTGCGTTACATGACAACGCCAGCAGCACGCGTATGTTCTCGCCATTACGGCGTATCGTTGCGAGCTCATCGTTAATGCGACGGTCGCGCTGGCTCATGCCGGATGAGTCGATCAGCACCAGCTGCTTGTCGGCCAGGTCATTCAGCGCTGTTGCCATTTCCGCGCTGTCGCGTACCAGCTGCACCGGCACGCCCAGGATGCGGCCAAAAGTCATCAGTTGCTCCTGCGCGCCGATGCGAAAGCTGTCAGTGGTCAGCAGCGCCAGCCCGTCGGTGCCATGACGCAGCGCGTAGCGCGCCGCCAGCTTGGCAATAGTCGTCGTCTTGCCGACGCCGGTAGGGCCGACCAGCGCGACAGCGCCCGGTGTGGTGATGATTTCTTCCTCCAGGACCGGCAGGCGGTCACGCAGCAGGCTCATGACTTCAACGATGGCCGTTTCCATGTCGTTGCTGCCGACTTCTGCTGCCAGCTGTTCGGCGAGAGTCTGTGTCAGGCCCAGTGAAACCAGCTCGCGGACCACCGCGGCGCGCACCGGGTTGCGGCGGGCCGTGTCGTTCCATGCCAGCGATGCAAGCTGTGATTCCAGCAGCCGGCGTAGCGATGCAACCTCCTGTTTCATGCTGTCCAGACCGGTGTCATCGGACCAGGTCTGCATTGCGCCACCAAATGCCATGTCTCCGGTTTGCTGTTGCTCCTGCACGGCCGGGGCAGGCCGCTCTGTCTGCGGCAGTGGTTGCAGTGGGTGTTGGCTGGCGTCGTAATCGATAGCCGCAATCACCTCGACGCCTTCGGTAGTGCGACGACTCGACAGGATCACTGCGTCGGGACCCTGCTTGTCGCGCACCTGGCGCATGGCGCGGCGCATGTCGGGTGCTACATAGCGTTTTATTTTCATTCCACGTTCTTCCGTAAACCTGATTCAGTGGCTGCTCTAAGCGCCAGCCAGTGCTGTGCCTTCCGTGTTTTCCTGCTGCCCGACGGCGGCAACCAGCCGCAGCTGTTTGTCGTCGGGTACTTCGTTGTAAGCCAGTACGTGCAGGCCGCGGATGCTGTGGCGCGCCAGCCGTGCCAGCCAGGGACGTAAATTTGGCGCTACCAGTAAAACTGCCGCTTCACCGGCAATTTCTTGCCGCTCCGCTGCGCTTTTCAGTGCCATTTGCACTCTTTCGGCCAATCCCGGCTCCAGTCCCGGCCCATCACCGGACCCTTGCATGGAGTCATGCAAAATACGTTCCAGACCAGGGTCCAGCGTAAACACCGGCAGCTCCTGGTCGGCCTCTACAATGCTTTGCACGATGCTGCGACCGAGGCCGACCCGAACCGCTGCCACCAGCGTGGCCGGATCCTGGGTCTGCGCGGCGTTTTCCGCCAGCGTTTCTGCGATCTTGCGGATGTTGCTGACCGGTACACGTTCGGCAAGCAGGTCCTGCAGTACGCGCACCACGACACCCAGCGGCAGCGCTTTTGGCACCAGGTCCTCCACCAGTTTGGGTGCGGTTTGAGCCAGCCGGTCGAGCAGCTGCTGGGTTTCTTCGTAGCCGAGCAACTCATGTGCCTGCATCTGCAGTATCTGGTTAAGGTGTGTCGCAACCACGGTGCTTGGATCGACCACCCGGTAGCCCACAGTCTGTGCATGTTCGCGCACCGCCGGTTCGATCCACAGCGCGTCGAGACCAAACGCAGGTTCCTTGGTCGGCGCGCCGGCGACTTCGCCAAACACGCGGCCGGGATTGATGGCAAGTTCTTTCTCCGGATGCACTTCATGCTGTGCTACCGGAACTCCCATGAGATTGATGCGGTAGGCATTTGGCGGCAGGTTGAGGTTGTCGCGGATGTGGACCGGCTGGACCAGGAAGCCCAGGTCCTGCGAAAGCTTCTTGCGCACAGCCTTGATGCGCGCCATCAGTTCACCACCCTGTTTGCGGTCGACCAGCGGTATCAGCCGGTAGCCGACTTCCAGGCCGATCGGGTCGACCGGGCGCACGTCGTCCCAGCTCAGTTCCGGCAGCGGCGCCTGTTCTTCGGTTTCCGGCGGCTTTTCAACAGGCTGTGGTTGTTGCTCACGCTGGAAAATCAGCCAGCCGGCCCCGGCGCACACGCCGGCGAGCGTCAGGAAAGCCACGTTTGGCATGCCGGGTATAAAACCGAGTAAGGCCAGCACGCCTGCGGAAACACCCAGCGTACGCGGCTGGCCAAATACCTGCTGTACCACCTGATCGCCCATGTCCTGCGATCCGGACATACGGGTAACGATGATTGCCACGGATGACGACATCAGCAGCGAAGGGATCTGCGCGACCAGGCCGTCGCCAATGGTCAGCAGGGTGTAAGTACGAACTGCGTCGCCAAAAACCATGTCGTGCTGCAGCGTACCGATGACGATGCCGCCGATGATGTTGATGAACAGGATCAGGATGCCGGCTGTGGCATCACCACGAACAAACTTGCTGGCACCATCCATCGAACCGTAAAAGTCTGCCTCCTGGCGGACTTCCTCGCGTCGCGTGCGTGCCTCGTCCTGACTGATCAGCCCGGCATTGAGGTCGGCATCGATCGCCATCTGTTTGCCCGGCATTGCATCGAGGGTAAAACGTGCGCTCACTTCCGAGATGCGTCCGGCACCCTTGGTGATAACGACAAAGTTGATGATGACCAGGATGCAGAAAACCACCAGGCCGACCGTGTAGTTGCCGCCGACGACAAATTCGCCAAACGCCTCGATTACTTTGCCGGCCGCGTCGGTGCCGCTATGACCGTTGAGCAGCACCACGCGGGTAGAAGCCAGATTCAGCGCCAGGCGCAGTAATGTGACCAGTAGCAGCACCGTCGGAAACACGCCAAACTCGAGCGGCCGGGCGACGTAGATCACAGCCAGGATAATCACCAGTGACAGCGAGATGTTGAAGCTGAACAGCATGTCCAGTGCAAACGGTGGCAACGGCAGCACCATCATTGCCAGCATCAGGATCAGCAATACCGGCACGCCAAGGCCACGGCGGGCAAAAGTCTGGGCGTGATTCAGCGCGACGGCAGCGTTCATTCATCATCCTCGCTGAAATTAATGTTCGGCCTGTCAGGCGGTGTATCGCCGGACGCACGTGCATCGCGCAGCCGGAATACGTAGGCCATGACCTGGGCAACCGCGGCGTAAAGCCGGGCGGGAATTTCTTCGCCGATTTCGGTAGTTGCGTACAGGGCACGCGCCAGCGGCGGCGCTTCAAGAATTGGTACGCGGTGAGCAATGGCGACCTTGCGGATCTGCTGCGCGATCAGCTCGCGTCCTTTGGCCACTACCTGGGGCGCGGCCATGTTGTCGTCGTATTTCAATGCGACTGCGTAGTGCAGCGGGTTGGTGACGATGACATCGGCATCCGGTACCTGTTCCATCATGCGCCGCCGCGCCAGCTCCTGCTGCGTCTGGCGGATGCGTGACTTCACCTCGGGCTGGCCCTCGGTTTCCTTGTTTTCGTCGCGCACTTCCTGACGCGTCATGCGCAGCTTCTTGGCGTGATCCCACAGCTGAAACGGCACGTCGACCGCCGCAATCAGAATCAGCACGCTGCTCATTGCCAGCAGTGACAGCGCGCACAGCCAGGCGGTGTGTGCCAGTGCTGAAGGCACTGGCTCGTTGCTCAGCATCAGGAACTCGCCGGCCAGCTGGCGCAGCATCAGGATTGCTGCGGCCGTGACGACCGCGAACTTGGCGAGCGCCTTTAGCAGCTCTACCAGGCTACGCAGCGCAAACAGACGTTTGAACCCGGCGATGGGGTTTAGCTTTTCGGCCTTGAACGCCAGCGCCTTGGTGGAAAATGACCATCCGCCCAGCAGCGTAGGCGCAGCGATGGCAACGATCAGGCAGATAACCAGGAAGGGGGCAATCAGAATCAGCCCCTCGCGGACCATCGCGAGGAACTGTGCGCTCAACGCGGTGGTATCGAATATGGTTGCCCGCGGCAACGTCAGGCCGGTGCGCAGGATCTGGGCGATGCTGCGGCTCATGTTGTCGCCAAGCAGGAACAGCGAGGCAGACGAGGCAACCATGATTGCTGCGGCATTGAGCTCGCGTGAACGCGGAACCTGTCCTTTCTCGCGCGCGTCTTTTATCCGTTTCGGCGTCGCGCGTTCAGTGCGTTCCTGGAATTGTTCTTCAGCCATGCTTTAACCCGCCAGAAACTCGTTCAGGAAGGCAAACGCATCTGCCGTCATCGCCAGCATCGCTGACTGCAGGCCCGGCAGGCTCCACAGAATGATCACGAAACCGAGTGTCAGGGTTACCGGGAAACCGACGGCGAACAGGTTCAGCGTCGGTGCGGCACGACTCATGACGCCGAAGGAAAAATTCACCACCAGCAGTGCGGCAACGGCCGGCAGTGCCACCAGCATGGCGCCGGCAAACAGCTTGCTGCCCCACAGGGCGGTAGCCCAGATGCCGTCGCGCAGAACGCCGGCTTCGCCCACCGGCAGGGTCGTGAAACTGTCGGCAAGCAGTTTTATCAGGGCCAGGTGCCCGTCGATAGCGAGATAGACCAGCGTTGTCAGCACCAGAAAGAACTGGCTGAGTACCGGCACCGAGACGCCGCGTTGCGAATCGATCATGAATGCGAAGCCCAGCCCCATGCTCATGGCGGCCGTCTGCCCGGCCACCACCATGGCATCGAATACCATCTGCAATACCGCACCAATAATCAGGCCGATTACAAACTGCTGTATAACAATGAGCGCCGTTGCAGCACTGAGCGGGTTCTCTACCGGCGCCGGCGGCAGCAACGGTGCGATAACCAGCGTGAGACCGAACGCCAGCAACAGCCGGATACGAGCCGGCACGAGCCGGGCGCTGAACACCGGGGCAACGGTCAGTGCCGCCGCTATGCGCACAAACGGCAGCATATAGCTGCTTATCCACGCGATAATCTGTGTGTCGGTCAGGTGCATCCTGCACTTGCTTCCATCCTTGTAGTCGGGTTCAACCGCCGCTGATCAGGTACGGGATATTGCTGATGAGCTGGCGGGTGAAATCCATGATCAGCCGCAACATCCATGACCCTGCGGCAGCCAGTGCAACAGCCAGCGTGATGAGCTTTGGTATGAAGCTGAGCGTCATTTCATTGATCTGGGTGGCGGCCTGGAACATGCCGATCAACAGGCCGACCGCCAGCGCCGAAAGCAGCAGCGGCGAGGCCAGCATCGCCGTCAGCTGCAGCGATTTCTGTCCCACCATGAGTACGGTTTCCGGCGTCATACGAAGAAACTCGCGGCAACCGTTTCCATCAGCAGCGACCAGCCATCGACCAGCACAAACAGCATGATCTTGAACGGCAGGGAGATGAGCATCGGCGAAAGCATCATCATGCCCATCGACATCAGCACGCTTGCGACCACCAGGTCGATGATCAGGAACGGTATGAATACCAGAAAGCCGATCTGGAAAGCGGTTTTCAGTTCGCTGGTGACAAAAGCCGGGACCAGCAGGGACAGCGGCACATCTGCCGGGGTATCGAACTGCAGGTCGCCCGCGATGCGGGCGAACAGGGCGAGGTCGGAGTCACGCGTCTGATTGATCATGAATTCACGGAATGGTGCGGTGCTGGTTTTCAGAGCCGTGACCGCTTCCGTGTCGCCGTCCATGTACGGTTGCACGCCATTAATCCAGGCGTTGTTGAGCACCGGCGACATGATGAACATGGTCAGGAACAGTGCCAGTCCCAGCAGCACCTGGTTCGGCGGTGACTGCGGTGTGCCGAGCGCCTGACGCAGGATTGCCAGCACGATAATCACGCGTGTGAAGGATGTCATCGTAAGCAGAGCTGCCGGCAACATGGTCAGCAGCGTCATTATTGCCAGCACCTGGATAGTCAGCGTGTAGTTCTGTGCACCGTCCGCACTGGTTTCGATCGTCAGCGCAGGGATGCCCGGTTCGGCCAGTGCCGATAACGGGCTTAACAGTGCAATGGCGAGGAGCAGCAGTCTCATGCGGCATGCTCGGCAATGCTGAATTTTGGTTTCGGTTTTGCAGCTTCGGGTTCAAATTCGGCCAGCGCGCTGATTCTGCCTGGCGCCATGCCGAGCAGCACCTGTTTTTCACCGGCCCGTATCAGCAGGATCTTTTCTTTCGGCCCTACCGGCAGCACATCGACAACCTCGAGGGTTGCGCTGCCGCCACGGCGCACGCGCTGCAGCCGGTTCATGAACCAGCCAACCAGCAGGATAAGAGCGAGCACACCTGCGAGGCTGACAATGACTGAAATGAAGCTGCCGGCACTTTCAAAAGAGCCCGCAGGCAGGACCGACTCCGCCGCAGTCGCAATGGAGGGGGAGAGTAAGGTTGCGACCATCAACACCTGGCAGAGCCGGCCCGGCCCTTGGGTTCGTTTTTTGCCATCCGTGGCAGTAATCATCAGTTCAGTTTTTCCAGTCGTTGGCTCGGGCTCATCACCTCGGTCAGGCGAATGCCAAAGCCGTCGTCTATGACCACCAGTTCGCCGTGCGCCAACAGCGTGCCATTGACCAGCAGGTCCAGCGGTTCGCCAACGCGGCGATCAAACTCAACTACCGAGCCCTGGTTGAGCTGCAGTAGATCACGCACCGTCAGCGTGGTGCGGCCAAGCTCCAGCGTTACCGTAACCGGCACATCGAGTATCAGTTCAAGACCAACATCCTTGCCGGCCGGTCGTGACGGGTTGCCCGACAGCGGGTCCAGCTGAGCTTTGGGCAGCCCTGCGCTGCTGTCGCCGCTGACCACTGCGGTTGTATCGTCGGCATCCGTTGCCTGCGCACTGACTGCGTCCGTGTCATCTACTGTCGGTGTGTCACTCATTCGTGTTCTCTCAGTTCTGGCTTGATTCCGGTTCGGCAGGGGCAATGATTTCGACCGCATTGCGGTTACGTGATATCCCGATGCGGGCTGCAAACACTGGCGTGCCCGCGGCTCGCAGTACGACCTGGTCGGGCAGATCAACCGGGATTACATCGCCCGGCTGCAGGCTGAGCACATCGCCAAGGCGCAGCGTCGTTCGTGTGAGCGTGGAGTGCAGGCCGATTTGCGTTGTTTCCAGTCGTTCGCGTACCGCAGCCGTCCAGTGTCCATCATCTTGTTCCGCGTCGGTGCGTGGTGCCGAGTCGAGCGATTCTTCGATCGGCTCGAGCAATGCGCGCGGCATGATCATTTCCAGCGCCAGGTTCTCGCCGGCCAGTTCTGCGATAAAGCGGCTGACGATCACCTCGTCTCTGCTGCTGGCAATCGCGGCAAACTGTGGATTTTGTTCCTGGCCGATCAGCTCAGGCTCCAGCTCCATCACTGGTTCCCAGCCATCACTGACCGCCTCGAAGACGCGCTCCAGGAGCAGGGAGACCATGCGTTGCTCGACCTGGGTAAACTCGCGTGGCTCAGGATTTTCCGGGACTTTGCCGCGACCGCCAAAAAAGCAGTCTACGGTCATGTAGACCATGCGCACGTCGGGAACGACCAGCATCGTGCCGGGCAGCGGTGCTACCCGCACCAGGTTGAGGCATGCCGGCAGCGTGAATGTCGGCACGTGTTCGCCAAAACGCACGGCCACGTTGGGTTCGGCTTCGACCTCGACCGGCCGGCGCAACAGTTCACTTAGCGAATCGCGTAATCGCCGGGCAATTCGATTGTTGATGATTTGCAGCGTCGGCATGGCGCCACGCGCCAGCCGTTCGCAGTCGGCAAAGTCGTAAAGCCTCGCCGAGCCGCTCGCTGCCGTACCGCTTTCGGTTGGGACGGAACCTTCATCGATACCCTGCAGAAGGGCATCCGTTTCCTCCTGCGACAGGATTTCCTCGCGCGGCGTGTCGGATTCGGTGGTCATTGGGCGACAAAACTCGTGAAGTAAACGGCTTCAACCGGTGCGTCTTCGTCAATGTACGGGGTCAGCACCTCGTTTATGGCAATCAGCGCGTTCTCGCGCAGCGCCTGTTTCCCTTCGGTGCTGAAGATGTCTTCGTCGGTCTGGCTTGCCAATAGCAGCAGTAACGCGTTGCGTAACGCCGGGGTGTGCTCCTTGACCTGATCGACAGTGGCCTGGTCACGCGCCATTATTTCCATTTCGATCTGCAGAAAACTGGAACCACCCGAGCCGGCAAAATTGACCACCATGGCTGGTTTGAGCGGCCAGTATATTGGTGGTTTCACTGCCGGTTCGCCGTCTTCACCGGCCGCGGCTTCACCCTCGGGCGCCTGCACGACAACCGGCGGTGCGAGCCCGAGCTTGCTTGAAATTAGAGGAGCTACCGTCTGAGCGACCAGGACAATGATAAAAATGCCGACGGCCATCATCATCGTCTTCATCATGCCGCCGGATTTTTTCTCTTCTACATCCTCGGGCGCAGTTGCTTGTTCAGCCATGTCGGGTCCTGTGCATTTAAACGCGTTGCCCCTATACAGCAACAACCGTGCCAGAAAGCTTAAACGCAATAAAAGCAGCAAGTTACGTTTGCACCGTGACAGAAGCGTCAGAAGCTTGACCACCCACAGCGGGAATACGCGTCAGAAAAACGTCAGACAGGCGTTATTGTTGTGGCCGTTGTGTCAGATCCTCATCACCACAAGTACTGGCGAGCCAACCTGCGCCTGATGGCCGGCCTGCTGGTGATCTGGTTCGCGGTTTCATTCGGCTGCGGCATCCTGCTGGTTGATTTCCTCAACCAGTTCCGCATCGGTGGCTACAAGCTCGGTTTCTGGTTTGCCCAGCAGGGATCAATCTACGTATTCGTCATACTGATTTTCGTCTATGCGCACCGCATGCACCGGCTGGACCGCCAATACGGTGTCGACGACGATGATGACTGAGCTGTCATTAACAGCAATGACCTACCTGGTGGTCGGGCTGACATTCAGCCTGTATATCATCATCGCGATCCTGGCGCGGGCGCACGACACCAGCGAATTTTACGTCGCCGGCGGGCACGTCAGCCCGGTGGCCAACGGCATGGCCACGGCAGCGGACTGGATGTCGGCGGCATCGTTCATCTCGATGGCGGGCATGATTGCGTTTCTCGGCTACGGTGGCTCGGTATTCCTGATGGGCTGGACCGGTGGCTATGTGCTGCTGGCCATGCTGCTCGCCCCGTACCTGCGCAAGTTTGGCAAGTTTACCGTGCCGGAGTTTATCGGTGAGCGTTTCTACTCCAAAACTGCGCGCATCGTCGCGGTGGTCTGCCTGATAATCGCTTCACTGACGTACGTAATCGGGCAGATGAAGGGAATCGGCGTGGCGTTTTCGCGTTTCCTTGAAGTGCCGTATGACATTGGCCTGGTGATTGGCATGGGTATCGTGTTCTTTTATGCGGTGCTGGGCGGCATGAAGGGCATCACTTATACCCAGATTGCACAGTATTGCGTATTGATCTTCGCCTACACGATTCCGGCAATATTTATCTCGCTGAACCTGACCGGAATCGCGATTCCACAGATTGGCCTGGGCAGCACGCTCAATGGCAGCGAAACCTACCTGCTGGACAAGCTTGACCAGATTGTCCGCGACATTGGTTTTGACGAATACACCACTACCGCCAGGCTGAGTCAGCTCAACATGTTTTTCTATACGCTGTCCCTGATGATTGGCACGGCCGGATTGCCGCACGTGATTATTCGTTTTTTCACCGTGCCAAAGGTCAGCGATGCGCGCATCTCGGCTGGCTGGGCGCTGGTATTTATCGCTCTTCTTTACACCACTGCGCCGGCTGTTGGTGCCATGGCGCGGTATAACCTGATAAAGACCATCGAGCCGCAGCCGGGCCAGCAGCTCGAGTACGAGCAACGTCCCGACTGGTTTCGCAATTGGGAAACGACCGGGTTGCTGCAATTCGAGGACAAGAACGGAGATGGCCTGATCAACTACGAGGCTGACGCTGGTCGCAACGAAATGGTCCGGGTGGACCGCGATATTATCGTGTTGGCCAATCCGGAAATTGCCCGGCTGCCCAACTGGATTATCGCGCTGGTGGCAGCCGGCGGACTAGCGGCGGCGCTGTCGACTGCGGCCGGACTGCTGCTGGCTATTTCTTCAGCGATATCGCATGACGTGTTGAAGGGCGTGTTCGCGCCGGATATCAGTGAAAGACAGGAGCTGCTTGCCAGCCGCGTGGCCATGGGTGGTGCTGTAGTTGTTGCAGGCACGCTCGGCTTCAACCCGCCGGATTTTGCCGCCGGTACAGTAGCGCTGGCGTTTGGCCTGGCGGCATCGTCCATTTTCCCGGCGCTGATGCTGGGTATTTTCAGCCGCCGCATGAACCGTGCAGGGGCCATCGCCGGCATGATCGCGGGCCTGAGCGTGACCTTGCTGTACGTGTTCCAGCACAAGGGCATCATGTTTGTGCCGGGCACATCATTCCTTGGTGGCCTGCCTGAGAACTGGTTCCTCGGCATCGAGCCGAATGCCTTTGGCGCCGTCGGCGCGGCGGTGAACTTCAGTGTTGCCTGGCTGGTGTCACGCAGGACTGCGGCGCCGCCGGCGACTGTGCAGCAGCTGGTGGACAATATCCGTGTACCGGCCTGAGTGGAGGCGCGATAAAGAGACTTAAGCGTAAGTGTCGATCAGGCTGTCACCAAGTGCTATCACCGATTCATGCTCGGCATGGCTTTCGCCTGCGTCGGCCTCGCCGCTGCTGATGCCGGTTTCGTTGTCACCCGTGCTGTCTGCCTGCTGCTGCTCTCCGGGTGAATGCTGCGATACGCTGGCATCGGTCAGTTCTATTCCCTGTTGGGCAAACATGTCGCGCAAGCGCGGCATGGCCGCTTCCAGCGCTTCTCGTGTGGTGCCGTGCTGGACACTGAAGGCAACGCGTGCTTCGTCGTTGGCCACAGTAACCCGGACATCTATGTGTCCAAGTTCCGGCGGATTAAGCCGGATTTCGGCACGGCCGATACCGGCCTCAGTCATCCACACCAGTCGCTGGCCGAGTGCATCACCCCAGCGCGTGTCAGCCACCGGGGGATGGAGCTGGTAGCTCTGCGGTGCCGTCTGCGTAGCCTGCAAGGCGGGTTGCTGCTGTCCGGCCTGCGGTGCGGCAGCTGGTAACGGCGCAGACCCGCCATCGATGGTGATGGAGCTTGCTGCGGCATTTGCCGCTTGCGGTGCTGTCTGCGGTACTGGCGCCTGTGTCTGTCCCTGCGTGGTTAACGCCGGATTGTCCTCGGTTCCCGCGGTGGCGATGATCGGTGCGGTTGTGCGGATATCGGTCGGCATCTGCGCAGGCTTCGCGCCTGACAACGAATCCGCGGTAATTGCCGGTTCAATAGCATGCCTGGTGACGACCACCGGACCGGCTTGTGTTACCGGTGGATGTTGTGATGCCGGTACTTTCAGCTGTACCTCAAGTGGCAGCGGCGGCAATGGCAGGATCTGTGCCTGTTCGGTGGTGTCGTCGGTGACGGCTGCGGTCAATTCGGCGGGAGCCTGGTTCTGCAACTGCACGACCTGCGGCAGCGGTACGGTGTCAGCAGCCCCGGTGGCCTGGATGAGTTGCGGCAACAGATTGCCGGTTTGCGGCAAAAGCTCGTCTGTCGTTGCCGGGGTCAGGCTCAGCAGGACCGGTCGGGCTCCGGGTGCTGCCGGCTGTACGGCAGGCGTGCCGATGGTGGCGTGGTCGAGCAGTACGGCAAACAGATCGCCCTGGACCGGGTTGGCAGACGCAGGCGTATTACCCTGTATTTTCAGGGGTTGCAGCCCATCCGGCAAGGCGCCGGATAGCGGCATAAATGGCAAGGCAGACGGTGTCGTCGGTCCCACTATGGTGTCCTCGTCAGGGCCGGCAGCCGGCCCGCTCAGGTATTGGTTGCCATAGTGTTGCAAGGGGCGTGCCAGTTCTGGCTGCCCGGCAGTGAGGGCTATCTGGTGTGCGTTTTGCGGGTGCGCAGCAGGGCGCTGACTTCTTCGAGCTGGCGCTGTTCGCGTGTCTGTTCGTCGCGCGCCTCGGCACGCGCATAGCGATCGGTAACGTTATCGAGCGCCTTGCGCTGGCTGCGTCGCTCACTCCAGTGGGTGTGGCTGTGATCAAGGTCTTCACGCAGGCGTGCAATCAGTTCGCGCTGGCGCATGATGGCGTGCTCGAGGCGGTCGAGGAACAGGCGATAGTCCTGCAGACGCACCGGGTTGGCAGTTGCTGCATGTGACATCAGTTCGGTCGAGCTGTACTCGGCATGGTAATCAATCAGTTCGACCAGCATCTGCTCCTGCTGTGCCACACGCTCGCGGCTGTCCGCCAGCTGTTTTGACGCCTCTTTCTCGTGATGCGCCGCTAACTCGGCGATTGGCTGCAGGCGTTTGGACCGGTTCATGTTTCAGTTGTTTCCTCCGCGATGGCGGGCGTGTGTGCCAGCAGTTTCTCCAGGTCGGCCAGGCTGTTTTGCCAGTTGACCGGCTGCTGCAGTCCCTGGCGCATGAAATCCTGAATCCGTGGCCAGTACTTGATAGCGTCATCAATGCGTGGATCGCTGCCCTTGCGGTAGGCACCGACGCTGATCAGGTCTTCATTGTGGCGGTAGGTGCTGTACAGCTGGCGAAACCGGCGCACCCGTTCCTGCTGCTGCTCGCTGGTAATTTCTGTCATCGCGCGGCTTATTGATGCCTCGACATCTATAGCCGGATATAAACCTGCCTCGGCAAGCTGGCGTGACAACACGATATGGCCATCAAGTATTGCCCGGCTGGCATCGGCGATCGGGTCAGTCTGGTCGTCGCCTTCAACCAGCACGGTATAGAAAGCCGTAATCGAACCCTTGCCGGCTGCGCCATTACCGGCGCGCTCGACAAGTTGTGGCAGTCGGGCAAATACCGACGGCGGATATCCACGCGTAGCGGGGGGCTCGCCGATGGCCAGCGCGATCTCGCGCTGTGCCTGCGCAAATCGTGTCAGCGAGTCCATCAGCAACAGCACCTTCTTGCCGCGGTCGCGGAAATACTCGGCGATGCTGGTTGCCAGAAACGCGCCGTGCATGCGCATCAGCGGCGGGTTATCGGCCGGCGTTGCTACGACGACCGCCTGGCGCATGCCCTCGGGCCCCAGCACATCTTCGACAAATTCCTTTACCTCGCGGCCACGCTCGCCGATCAGGCCAACGACAGTGACATCGGCGCTGGTGAAGCGGGTCATCATGCCGAGCAGTCGACTTTTGCCGACGCCGCTGCCGGCAAACAGTCCGAGCCGCTGTCCGCGGCCGACGGTCAGCAGCGAGTTGATTGCGCGTATGCCCACATCGAGTGGTTCGCGAATGGGCTGGCGCTGCAACGGATTAATGGAGGTGCCGGCAAGACGTACCCGCTCGTCTCTGGGTATCGGGCCAAGTCCGTCCAGCGGCTGTCCGGCGCCATCGATTACGCGGCCCAGCAGTTCTTCGCCGACGTGGATTTCGTCGACGCGTTGCGCGGGAATTATGCGCGCATTCGGTACGATGCCGCGCATGTCGCCGGTCGGCATGAGGAACAGTTTTTCGCCGGCGAAGCCAACGACTTCGGCTTCGAAGCGATTGCCGTCCGGCGCGATGACATGACAACGGGCACCGACCGGTGCCTGGCAGCCTTCTGCTTCCATAGTCATGCCGATGACACGGCGCAAGACGCCTTCAACGGCCGGGCCGGGGCTGGTCCTGACCCGCTGCTGGTAGTCTTCCAGCCGCGTCAGCCAGCGTGTGACCCGGGCTGTGGACAGTGAGTCGGCCTGCTGGTCGGTCATAGACCGGCATCCTTGTCGCGCTCGCCGCCAAGCATTGAATTGATGACTCGCTCGAGCCGCGTGCTGACGGTGGCATCAACCTGTGATGTGCTTGAGCTGATCCGGCAGCCGCCGCGGCTGATAACCGGGTCTTCGACGATTTGCCACGCGGCCTCACCTTCGGCCGGTACCAGTACCTCGCCGACCAGCCGCGCATCTTCCGGGTGCAGGTGAACGCGAATGTTGGTAAGCCCCAGCGGCAGAACGGCCAGCGCTTCGCGTACTACGCCGACAACTTCATCACGGTTGGTGCGCAGTTCGCGCCGTACCAGCCGCCGTGCGATTGCGATGGCGACGTTGGTTACCTGCTGCAGCACCGCATCGTCTGCGGCCTCCAGCGGTTCCTGCATTGCAGACACTATTTGTTCGAGACGGGTAGCCAGCTGACTGATGGTCTGACGGCCAGCTTCGAGCCCCTCGGCGCGGCCGCGCTGGAAGCCTTCCTCCTGCGCCTGCTGTCGCAATCGTGCGATATCGCCGGGCGTGGCGCCATGTCCGCCCGGGCCCACCTGTGGCGCTGCCCACGGTTTGCAGTCGACGGCCCGTCCGCGGCGTACGGCGTCAGACAAACTCTTCTCCCTTGCCGCCCAGCATGATGGTGCCCTCGTCGGACAGGCGCTTGGCGACGCCGAGTATTTCTTTTTGCGCTGCCTCTACTTCTGACAGGCGCATCGGTCCACGCACCTGCAGGTCGTCTTTCAGCAGTTCCGCCGCGCGCTTGGACATGTTGTCGAAAATCTTGTCCTGGATTTCCTGGTCGGCGCCCTTCAGCGCGACCGTCAGGGTTTCCGACGAGATCTCTCGCAGAAGCGTCTGCATGCCGCGGTCATCGATCTGCAGCAGCATGTCGAACGAGAACATCAGGTCCTGGATTCTCTCGCCCATCTCTTCGTCAGTTTCGTTGACGAACTCAATAACTTTTTCCTCAGCTTCACCCAGGGAGTTGAGTATGTCGGCTGCTACTTTCAGCCCGCCGACACTGGATGATTTGCTGCCGGCGCCCGGCTCTGCATGACGCGACATGACGGCTTCCAGTTCCTGCAGCGCGTTGTCCTGGATGTCGTCCAGCGTTGCAATGCGCAGAAACACCTCGTTACGCAGCTCGTCTTCGTACTGGTTGAGAATTTCTGCTGCACGATCGGGGTCCAGGTGCGCCAGTACGATGGCCATGATCTGCGGATGCTCGCCGTCAATCATTTCCATAATTGCGGGCGTTTCCATCCACTCCAGTGCTTCCAGGCCAGTGCTTTCAGCGCGATGCAAGATACGATCGAGCAACGAGCGGGCGCGCTTGGCGCCGAGTGCATTGGTCAACAGTCGCCGCACGTAATCGTCGACGCCTACACCAAGCGAAGTGTGGTCGCCGGCCTGGGTATTGAATTCGGTTACCACCTCGGTCAGCTGGCTGCGCGAGACCTTGGCCAGGCTGGTCATCGCCGTGCCGACTTTCTGTACTTCGTCAGCCGACATGTGACGCAGTATTTCGGCCGCTTCTTCCTCTTTTAGCGACATGAGAAAGACGGCCGCGCGCTGCGGACCTTTCAGATCCGCTTCACTCATCTTCAGCGACCCATTCCTTCATCACTCGTGCGGCGCGCCGGGGGTCTTCGCCGACCAGCGAACGCGCCGCGGCGATGTTCTGTTCATGCGTGAGCGACGGCGCGACGGGTTGACCAAGCGCGGCATATTCCGGGCTGCCGGGCGGCAGCGCAGCGACCGGGGCAGGGGCCGGTTTCAGCAGGTGGCGCACCGTCGGGCGCAGCAGGCCGAATATCAGCCCGAGGATCAGCACCACGCCAACCACCTGGCGAATTGCGCTGCCAACCAGTGGCTTTTCCCACCAGGCCGGGGCAACGGCATCCGCAGATTCGGGCCGGGTGAATGAGGCATTGACCACGCTTAGCGTGTCGCCACGCTGCTCATCAAAACCTATCGCATCCCGTGCCAGGTTTGTCATGCGAGCGAGTTCATCCTCGCTGCGTGGCTCGTTCGTGATTGCGCCATCTTCGTCGGTTGCTGTGCGATCGTCGACGATAACCGCTACCGAGAGCCGCTGGATCAATCCGGTTGGCTGACGCACGTGACTCACGGTGCGGTCGAGCTCGAAGTTTCTCACCGCGCTGCTGGTTGAGCTGCGCGCAGTCGTTTCCGTGTTTTCTGCCGCGGCCTGTGCCGGCGGCTGGTTGCTGAGTGCGCCGGGTACGCCACCGGCAATCGCGCCATCTCCCTGTTGCGTCTGGCTGCTGCTTTGTTCGCTGCGTACCGCCGGGTTGTCCTGGTCGAAGATCTCCTGGGTTTGTTCGGTGATGGTGAAGTCCATCTCGGCGGTGACCTGGGCGCGCACTCTGCCCTGACCTGCCAGCGGCGTCAGCAGCTTTTCAATGCGACTGGCATAGGCATTCTCGACCCGGGTTCGGTACTCGAACTGCTGCGCGGTAAGTCCCAGGTCTGACGAAGCCGTGCTGTCAGTCAGCAGTCGACCCTGCTGGTCGACGATAGTGACGTCCCCGGACTCAAGATCCGGCACGCTCGATGCAACCAGGTTTATGATTGCAGCCACCTGCGACTGTTCCAGCCGGCGGCCGGGATAGAGCTGCACCATGACTGATGCGCTGGCGGGCTGCCGGTTGCGGACGAAAACCGACTGACGCGGCAACGCCAGGTGTACGCGGGCAGCCTGCACCGGGCGCAGGTTACTGATCGTGCGTACCAGCTCGGTTTCCACCATGTGCTGCAGCCGGGCTCGTTCCATGGACTGGCTGGTGCCAAGTCCGGTTTCTTCATTGATTGTCTCGAAGCCGAAGCCACTGCCTTGTGGCAGACCATCGGCAGCAAGCAGCAGGCGTGCCTCGTGTACGCGATCGGCCGGCACCATCACCGCGCCGCTGGCCTGGTCCAGCTTGTGAGGGATTTCGGTTGCCATCAGTGCGTTGACTATTGCACCCGCATCGCGATCGGCGAGGTTGGCATACAGCAAGCTGTAATCCGGGGTACGCGACCACAGCACCGTTGCCACACCAATCGCAACCGCGGCAGCAATGCCTGTCAGCAGCAAGCCCTGGCGCACTGCCGGGATGTCCATGAGGTTGGTAGTGCTCAGGGCACCAGTCGTTGTCGCTTCAGCCATTGTCTGCTTTCATCCTTGCTTGGCCCATCCCTGGGCCGGGTGTCGCTCCATGATCACGATATTCAGATCGGCATGTTCATGATTTCGCGATAGGCTTCGACCAGCTTGTTGCGTACCTCGGTCATCGCCTTGAAAGAAACGTCCGCCTTCTGCAGCGCCAGCATGACCTGAGTCACATCGACGTTCGGATCACCCGACTCGAACTTCTCTGCCATGGCTCCAGCCGCCTTCTGTGTCTCGTTTACCTTGTCGACTGACTGGCGCAGCAGTTCACCGAAATCGGCCTGACCGGTTTCCGCCGGTTTGTCTGCTGCCGTCGGCTGCTGCTTTGCCTGTGCTGCCAGTGCCCGCATGTCTGCAAGGACGCGGCTGATATCGATTTCGCTCATCTCGTCATACCCATAAGTGTCAGAATTCCGTCACGCGGACCGGGCTATAGTCAGTTATGCAATTTGCGCGCCAACTCGCGCAGGGATATCAATGCCGGCTTCGCGCAGCCTTGCGAGCTTATATCGCAGGGTGCGCGGACTGATGCCAAGTATCTCCGCGGCTGCCTTGCGGCTGCCGCCGGTGCGCAAAGCGTCGAGAATCAGACGGTGCTCGCGATCACGCAGCTGGTTTTGCAGCGGCGCGCTGTCCGGGTCTGCATCGGCAGCCGCCGTTGCCGGGCTGGCCGCTTCAAAATGCAGGTCCACAACGTCGATCGTGTCGCCACTTAGCAGAATCAGCGTCCGTTGCAGCAGGTTGTCCAGCTCGCGCACGTTGCCTGGCCAGTTGTGTTGCAGCAACCGCGTCCGGGCCGCCGTGCTGATTGTTGGTACCGTGCGCTTGCCGGAGCAGTGCCGCTCGAGCAGTTTCTGCGACAGCGCTACGATATCTCCCGGCCGCTCGCGCAGCGGCGGGAGCTTTAGCGGAAAGACGTTGAGACGATAGTAGAGGTCTTCACGGAAGCGGCCATCGGCGACCGCCTCGGTCAGTTCGCGGTTGGTGGTCGCGAGCACCCGCACGTCCAGAGCAATCTGACTATTACCTCCGACACGTTCGACTTCACGTTCCTGCAGAACCCGTAACAGCTTGGCCTGCAGCGCCAGATCCATTTCGGAGATCTCATCGAGCAGCAGCGTGCCATTTTGCGCTTGTTCGAATTTTCCCGCGTGTGACGTCACCGCACCGGTGAAGGCGCCTTTTTCATGGCCGAACAGCACCGCTTCGAGCATGTTATCGGGAATAGCGGCACAGTTTATTGCCACGAAGGGGCCTTCGGCGCGATCCGAATGAGCGTGAATGTAACGTGCATAGACTTCCTTGCCGGTGCCGCTTTCGCCACTCAACAACACTGTGGCATTACTGCCGGCAACCCGGCGCGCCAGTTCGGCCAATTCTGCGCTTTTCGGATCCGCCGCTACGATGTCATCATCGCGGGTGTCATCACCGCGATACTGATCGACGATGTCGACAAGGACATCGGCCTCGAAGGGCTTGACCAGGTAATCTGTGGCGCCGTCACGCATTGCGGTAACCGCTTTCTGGATCGTGCCAAATGCGGTAATCAGCACGAACGGCAGGTCGGGCCGGGTAGTGCGCACCTGTCGCAGCAGCTGGTCACCACCCATGGGTTCCATCTGCACATCACTCACTATCACGCCTATATCGCTGCGCTCGAGTTCAGCCAGTGCGGCCAGGCCGTCACCGGCAGTAATCACCTGGTGACCGGCGCTTTCCAGCGTATCGGCCAGCGCGTCGCGCAGTGATGAATCGTCTTCAACTACCAGCACCGCGCGCTCAGTCATGCAACTTCCCCGACCGCCTCGACAATAGAGCTGGCCTTGCGACCGCTGGGTATCGCCGGAGTTTCGATCACGGGCAGCACGATCGAAAACGCCGTACCGCCCTCATCGGCATCGCGCAGCTCCACCCGGCCGCCGTGAGCACGGGCGACGGATGCAACCACCGCAAGACCGAGGCCGGTGCCGTTGCTACGGGTGGTGTAGAAAGGTTCGAAGACCTTTTGTTTGAGCTCATCGGCAATGCCGGGGCCGTCGTCACTCACGGTAATGACTGCCTCGTCATCAGTACGGGCGGCACTCATTACTATATGGGCACCCGCGCTGCTGTTTTCGACGGCGTTGTTAGCCAGATTCAGCAGCGCGCCAGCCAGAGCTTCGCGGTTGCCGTTGATATTCAACCCACTGGCAGCGCCAAACTCGAGAATTGTTCCATCACCAAGGTGGGCTTCCATGTGTGCTGCAACTTCAGCGAACAGTTCGTTGATTGCAATTTCTTCATCACTGCCGCCACTGTTACCGCCGGCAAAGCGCAGCATGTCGTTGACCATGCGTTCCAGCGACTTGAGACTGCCGAGAATCTTGCCCGCGTACTTGTTGCTGCGCTCGGTTCCATTCTTGCCGGTCAGCTGCGAGGCATAAAGCAGCGCGGTCGCCAGCGGTGTGCGCAGCTGGTGAGCCAGGCGTGCATTCATCTGTCCCATTTCAGTAAGTCGCTGGTTGCGCGTCAGCACGCGCTGCATGCGGCGCGTTTCAGTGATGTCGTTGATCAGCACGATGCGCCCGGAGTGTGCCTGCAGCAGGCAGCTGCGAACTTCTACCTCGTAACCGCTGTGCAGCATAAACTCACCGGCGGCGTCGCCTTCCATGGCGAACCTGTCTTCGACGATCTCCATCCATGTATGACCGGCCAGTTCGTCGCCCAGCAGAGCCGTAGCGCCGGGATTGCACTCCTGGATCACCCCGTCACCGTCGAGCACGATGACTCCGGCGGGAAGTGTTTCCAGTAGCCCCTGCAGGCGGTCCGCGAGCTTTTCCTTTTCCGCGAGCTGTACCAGGCGCTCGTCCTGCGCCTGCGCCAGCGCGCTGCTCA
Organism: Gammaproteobacteria bacterium; assembly: GCA_013003425.1. Classification (NCBI taxonomy): domain Bacteria; kingdom Pseudomonadati; phylum Pseudomonadota; class Gammaproteobacteria; species Gammaproteobacteria bacterium. Next base: position 39,473 of record JABDJB010000010.1, read on the forward strand.
GGATTTCGACGCGCTCCTCGAGCTCGCGATAGGCTTCCTCGAGCTGCAGTGAGGTGCGGGTGAATTCATTGAAAGCCTGCTCCAGCTCCGCGACGCGGTTTTGGGTTGGGCTGTTCGTGGTTGGTGACATTGGCGATTCCTTTCGCAGCGGTATTGTATTCAGGGCCTGGCGCGCACTTCGTATTTGCGCATTTTCTCCACCAGCGTGGTTCGTCGCATATGTAGCAGGCGCGCAGCTCGGGCAACGACGCCGTCGGTTTCTCCCAAAGCCTGCCGGATCAGTCGTTGTTCGATGTTGCGCAGGTAGTCTTTAAGGTCCAGACCGTCGGGCGGCAGATCGACGTATTCCGGTGCTGCAGGCACGGCTGCTGCATGTTCGATATCGGTGCTGATACTGCCCGGTTCGGCTGAACGATACTTCGGCGGCAGAGCGGCAACGTCGATATTGTCATCGTGGCTGGTGATTGCGAGTCGTTCGACCAGGTTGGCCAGTTCGCGGACGTTGCCCGGCCACTCGCACTGCGCCAGTGAATTCATTGCCGCGCGGGTAAAGCGCAGCTGGCGGTGGCCTTTGGCGGCTGTGCGGGTGGCGAGATGGCGGATCAATTCCGGCAGGTCTTCAATGCGTTGCCGCAGCGGCGGCATCTCGATTGGAAATACACTCAGCCGATAGTAGAGGTCTTCGCGGAAGGTGCCTTCTGTAATGCGCTGCTCCAGGTTACGGTGGGTGGCTGCAATGATGCGGACGTTACAGTGGCGGCTCTGGTTGCCGCCGACCCGCTCGTAGGTGCGTTCCTGCAGCACCCGCAGCAGTTTGACCTGCATCGACAGGTCCATATCGCCAATTTCATCGAGAAAAAGCGTTCCGCCCTCGGCCATTTCGAAACGACCCTTGCGTGCGGTGATTGCACCAGTGAACGCGCCTTTTTCGTGGCCAAAAAGTTCGCTTTCGATGAGTTCGGCCGGAATCGCACCACAGTTGACGGGTACGAATGGCTTGTTAGCCCGATCGGAGAGTTCGTGGATATTGCGGGCAACCAGCTCTTTGCCGGTGCCGGATTCGCCCAGTACGAGCACGTTGGTGTCGTACGTGGCAACCTGGTCGATCAGGCGGTGCACCATCGTCACCAGGCCGGACTTGCCGCATGGACGATAAAGTCCGGTTGGCTTCGAGCCGAGGCTCTGCGAAATGTGTTCTTTGTATCTGTCCGGTTGCCCGGGTGTACCAGTCGAACGGATAGCTACAGCAGATTCTTTCGCATGCATCGACTTCTCCATGTCGTAAACCAATCCATGACAGTCCTCGTCATAGCGTCATGTTTGACATAAACATGACTGGTAGCCAAAAAGCTACCAGTGTGTTGTCGGTATGCCTGTGATGACGATCACAATTTGACGCCGACTCAGGTTAAAAAGACGGACTTCCGTCACACTTGCGTAATCTATCGACAGATTATCGACGGACTTTATCCGAACAAAGGAAAAAACACGTCGGCATTCCGGCGATTCGACATAAGGTTTCCGGTGCGCTCGTGGGAGCGGCTTCCAGCCGCGACTGCTTGCGACCGGGTTTAGCGGCGGGCCTACGCCGAATCATTCCCGGGTGCGCCGCTGTAGGAGCGGCTTTAGCCGCGAATAATTTGCAACGATGCCTCGCGCGAGTGGCCCTGGCCGCGAATGCTGGTGATCGCATCGCGGCTGAT
>JABDJB010000011.1 GCA_013003425.1 Gammaproteobacteria bacterium
CTCCCACAGGAACCTGTCGCAGGTCGGCGCGGCTGGAAGCCGCTCCCACAGGAACCTGTCGCAGGTCGGCGCGGCTGGAAGCCGCTCCCACAGGAACCTGTCGCAGGTCGGCGCGGCTGGAAGCTGCTCCCACGAGCACCCATCGCAACTAGTCGCGGCTTATGAACGATCGACTGAGTAGCGCTGCCACTCATCGCCACTGCGACGCAGCTCGTATATCGGCCAGTACTGCTCGTCGAGTTTCAGCGTGATGACCTCGATAGCGTTGTTCCACAGCACGGTCTTCAGCCGCACCGCATCGCGCGGCCCCTTGTCCTTCACCGCGGCGACAAAGTCATCCAGGCTGGCCACCTCACGGTCATCCACTGCAACGATGCGCCGCCCGGCCCAGAGCCCGTATCGCGTTGCCGGCGAACCATAGGTGAAAAAAGCCACATAGACGCCTTCAGGCGTGATGCCTCGCTGGGCCGCGAGCGCACGATGAGGTTTTTGCAACAGCGCGCCGGCCCAGGCAAGCACCCGGTCTATGCCATAGCCCTCCAGCGCCACGGTTCCAAGTTCTATCTCTTTTGCTTCAGCATTGCGCCATATGGTTGCAATCACGGAGGTATCCGGCGAGTCCTTTTGCACCGCCCGCTCGACCTCACGGAATGAGGTGACCGGGCTGCCGTCGATATCAAGCACCAGGTCGCCGGGAATCAGCACTTCACTCGCAGGCGAGCCGGCCACGGTACGAACCACTTCCAGCACACGCCGTCGCCGCGGATCGTGCTTTTCGATGCGCCGCACCCAGTCTTCTGTCAGGCCAAGCTTGCGCGCAGCTGACAGCGGTTTGAACTGCAGCTCTACTTCCAGCGAGCGCACTTTGCGTCCGGCACGAACCTGCGCGACAAACTCGGCCACCAGGTCCGCCGGCACACCCATATTGGTTTGCACCAGTTCGCGCCCACGCTGGTAGGCAAAGCTCGACCACAGCGAAACCACCTTGCCACGCTCGTCTACCAGCACTCCGTCCAGTTCCGCCGGCGCATTGACCAGCGAGATGGTTTCGAGATTCACATCACGAAACTGGAAGCTGCGCGACAAGGGAAAACCAACCGCATCGATTGACGCGACCTCTGTGCCCTGCGAGACCATCTTGTGATCGCCTTTCAGGCCCATTACCCACACACGCTGGCCCGGATTGACGTCACGCGTATTCAAATCGGCAGCACGTACCGGCGTATCGCCGATAAGCGCCGGATCGTATGAAACCATTGCCAGGTTATGCAGCGGATGGATGTAAGCCACAGAGCCTGTTATTTCCAGCGAACCGGCGAAGGTAAGCCGCACATCACCCAGCGCGACTGGCACGGTGTTGCGATCGACAATAACCAGGCCGCGCTCGGCATCCACCACCAGACCGGTGCCGTGATAGTGCGCATCCGACACGCCGGACACGGTGTAGGGCATATCGAAATTTACCATCACCAGTGACGGCGCCAGCTTGCGCATGCGGGCATCGTCGTAGCGCGGGAAACGCGCCGAGGCAGCCTGCGGCTGCGGTGGCTCACCGCCGTTTTCCAGCGCGCGACAGGGCCACAACCCGCTGACATCGTCACGATGACAGCGCTCGGCAGGAAACCAGCGCCGGTCCATGCGCACCACGCGCACCTTGCTGGCGCGCGGGTCATCGATAGTGAAAAAACGCACCACGGTGCGCTGGCCATCGGCGAACCCGGCAAACACCTGCTCGAGATCGTCCAGATCATTGACCGGTTCACCGTCGAACTCGACGATGACGGCGCCGCGTGGAATCGCCGCAACCCCCAACATGTAACCGGGGTTGGCGACATAGATGCCGTTCACCGCCATGTTGAAATGCCGGCCCTGCTGGTATGACAGCTTGTGCAGGATCGCCGCACCCGCATTGATAAATTCGTCCGGCGACAGCACATGCAGGTCGTCGACGCTGATGCTGTGCGTACGCGTGTCACCGCCACGCTGCACCTCAAGTTCGATCATGCGGCCGACATTGTCGTCGAGCACCGCCTCCAGTGGCACAAAGTGGTTTATCAGCTCACCGTTGATGCGCACCAGGATGTCGCCGGACTGCAGCACCTCGGCACCGGGCCCCCCGGGCACCACATCACCTACGACCAGCATGCCGATCGATGCGGGAAACTGCTGACGGACCAGTGCCTCGGTTTCCTTACGCAGCCCCAGGCGCCTCAGTTCGTCGTAGGGGCGGTGCTGAAATACTGTCTGCAACGTACCGCGGGTAACCGGATCACCGCGCTGGAGCAGCCGCAGGGCGCGCTGCACGCGGTCCAGGGGCAGGAAGAAACTGCTGGCGGCATTGGTATTGGCGCCGGCGTTGAGCGCCACCACCGTACCGTCGATGGCAATGACCGGAGAGCCCGACGAACCGCCCGATGTACTGGAGGCTGCCTGGAAATAAAACGTATTGAAGTCGTTGTAGCGACCGCGACCGTATTCCGGCGCCTGCCGATCGAGCCGCGCCAGGGTGCCGGCAAGAATCGACAACTGCTCGCCGGCATCGTTGCCGACCACGCGGATTTCACGCCCGACACGGGCGCCGGCCGGCTGGAGCACGAGCTCAACCGGCTCGATAAAACTGAGTGCCGCCGGATCGAATCGATAAAAACCGAAATCATGCACCGGATCGCGATACACCGGCTGCAGGTCGACCTCTTCGTTGTTGATAAATATCGCTTCGGCACGCACCGGACCGGGCGTCACGACGTGGCGATTGGTCAGCAACAGGCCCCGCTGCGCATCGACTACAAAACCGGTCGCCTGGCTCGACTGGTTCCAGCCGGTATCGAAGGCCCGGGTCGCATCGACGCGGATCGACACGACAGCAGAAGATATCTGCTCCAGCGTGCGGCTCCAGTCAGCACTCTCTTCCGCCGCCGCGGCCATGCAGGCCGGCAGCGCGAACAAAAACAACAGTGACTGCCTGATATTCAATATACGGACCTCACGCCGACGACCACCCCGGCGCCCAGTAATAACAAAACCACGCCGGCGGTGCGCCGGCGACTCGTGCCGTTGCGCTACACCAGGCGCAATCGCGGCGGCCAGGCGCCGCCGAAACACCTGGAGAGTATGGCCAGCCAGCCCTCATTGTCACAATAGTTGAGGTCCTGAAGCACCGACAGAGTTCCCAGATCGGCAGATTCAGTAGAACAGGATCACACCCCACACTGCCCAGACCTGGAGCAGCGCGATCATCACCGCAGCCGAACCAAGGTCCTTGGCACGCCCGGACAACTCATGCCGCTCGGTGCCAACCCGGTCGGTCAGTGTTTCCAGTGCCGAATTGATCAGCTCAACGATCAGCACGATAAACAGGCTGAGCAGCAAGACAGCGACTTCCACCGCCGTCTGGCCGACAAAGAACGCCAGCGGAAAGAAGACGACCCCCAGCGCCAGCTCCTGGCGAAAGGCCGCCTCGTGGGTAAAAGCCGCTTTCAGCCCGGACAGCGAGTAACCGGTGGCCTTGATCAGGTGGGTAAGGCCGGTCTGGCGCTGCCGTTCCGGCAGCCTCATCGAGCTTGTGGTTTGCCCGTCCGGGTCCTTCATTCCGGCTGCCAGCGGATGTCGAGCTGCCTGGCCGCGCGCACATCATCGAGACGGCGCACCGGCGTTGTCTGCGGCGCTGCCTTGACCTGTGCCGCGTCGGCGTAAGCCTGCTCGCGAATCGCGCTCATGGCCGCAACAAAATCATCCAGCGTTTCCTTGCTTTCAGTTTCGGTCGGTTCGATCAGCAGGCACTCCGGCACCAGCAACGGGAAGTAGGTGGTCGGCGCATGATAATCATGGTCGAGCAGCGCCTTGGCGAAATCCATTGCGGTAACGCCGGTTTCCTTCGCTTCCCTTTTCAGCGTGACGATGAACTCGTGGCTGGCACGGCGCTCGGGAAAGGCCAGCGTAAAACCGGCAGCTGCCAGCCTTGTGGCCAGGTAGTTGGCGTTTAGAGTCGCAAACTCCGATACCCGCACCATGCCCTCGCTGCCCAGCATCCGCGCGTACACGTAGGCACGCAGCAGCACGCCCGCGTTACCCATGAAGGCCGACAGGCGGCCGATGGATTGTGGCCGGTCCGCCTGGGTAATCCAGCGCAAGCCGGCTTCGTCCCGTGCCACCAGTGGTGTCGGCACAAACGGTGCAAGCTTTTCGTTGACGCCGACTGCCCCGGAACCCGGCCCCCCACCGCCATGCGGCGTGGAAAAGGTTTTGTGCAGGTTCAGGTGAATGCAGTCGAAGCCCATATCGCCAGGCCGTGCCTTGCCGAGTATGGCGTTGAGATTCGCACCGTCGTAATAGAGCAGCCCGCCGGCCTCATGCACCTTTGCGGATATTTCCAGGATACGCCGCTCGAACACGCCCAGTGTCGACGGGTTGGTCAGCATGATGCCCGCTGTATTGGGCCCCAGCGCGCGCTCCAGCGCGTCAAAATCGACATCGCCGTTGTCCAGCGTTGGAATCTCCACCGCCTTGCAGCCGCACATGGTTGCTGTCGCCGGGTTGGTGCCGTGTGCCGCATCAGGAACCAGAATTTCATTGCGATGAGTATCGCCGTTGGCATCGTGATAGGCCCGGATCATGGCCACACCGGCAAACTCGCCCTGCGCTCCGGCCATCGGCGCCAGCGAAATCTCATGCATGCCGGTTACCGCCTTCAGCATCTCCTGCAGCTCGTACAGGCACTGCAGGAAACCCTGGCCGGTCGATTCAGGCGCCAGCGGGTGGCGCGCGAGGAACTCCGGCAGCATGGCCAGCGAATTACAGGCACGCGGGTTGTACTTCATGGTGCACGAACCCAGCGGATAGAAATGCGTATCGATCGAGTAGTTCAGCTGCGACAACCGCGTGTAGTGACGCACGGCCTGCAACTCAGTGACCTCCGGCAGCCGCGGCGCCTGCCGGCGACGCCACTGTGACGGGATTGCCACGGCGGCATCGGCCAGCGGCGCCTGTGCCACGGCACGACGGCCAGGGCGGGACTGCTCGAAGATCAGCGGCTCGGTCATCGCTCAGCCCAGCGCGGCGATGGCGGCGTTGTAGTCAGGTTCTTCAGCAATTTCGCCGACCAGTTCAGCGTGACGAATGTTGTCGTTTTCGTCCAGCACCAGTACGGCGCGCGCGGTCAGGCCGGCCAGCGGCCCGTCGGCAAGCTCGATGCCATAGTCTCTGGCAAAGCTCGAGCGCATGGTCGACAACGTGTGCACGTTCTCCAGCTCTTCGGCGCCACAGAAACGCGCCTGCGCGAACGGCAGGTCAGCCGATACCATCAGCATGACCGTATCGCCGTGATCGCGGGCGTAGTCATTGAATTTTTTGGTCGAGATCGCGCACACCGGCGTATCGACACTGGGAAAAATGCTGATCAGCTTTTTCTTGCCCCGCCACTGGTCCAGCGACACGTCTTCCAGGCCGCTGTTGGTCAGCGTGAATTGCGGCGCCTGGCTGCCTGCCGCCGGCAGCTCACCGCAGGTATTACACGGGTTGCCCTTCAAAGTAACTGTTGCCATAGCTTGATTCCTTTTTTCAGATGTCAGGCGACGCGCGCATCGGCCAGCACGGCACGAAAAGCGTCGGCGCAGGTTTGCAGGTCGGCCAGCGTTTTGGTTTCAGTTGCACAAACCAGCAACGCAGGCCCCAGTTCGGGAAAGTGCTCCTCGAGGTTGTAGCCGCCCAGCACACCGCGGTGTGCCAGCGCGTCAAGCACCGGCTGCACCGGACGGTCAAGCCGCAGTGCTGCCTCGTGGAAGCGTGTACCGCTGAACAGCGGCTCGATGCCGTCGATTGCACTCAATGCCTCGACCAGCTGCGCGGTCCGTTGCACCGATGTGGCAGCGACGCGCGCCAGGCCCGCGGCGCCCAGCATTGCCATGTAAATGGTAGCCGCAGTCACCATCAGGCCCTGATTGGTGCAGATATTCGAAGTGGCACGCGAACGGCGAATGTGCTGCTCGCGCGCCTGCAATGTCAGCGTGAATCCGGGCTTGCCGTCAATGTCTACGGTACGACCGACGATGCGACCCGGCATCTGGCGGACAAAAGCCTGGCGGCTGGAAAGAAAGCCGAAATACGGCCCGCCGGAACTGAGCGGGACACCCAGTGGCTGGCCCTCGCCGCAGACAATATCGGCACCGGTCTCGCCCCACTCACCGGGCGGCTTCAACAATGCCAGCGAAGTCGGGTTGACCACCGCTATGACCAGCGTGTTGTTTTCGTGCGCCCAGTCGGTCAGTGCGTCGACATCTTCCAGCACACCAAAAAAATTAGGCTGCGGGATGACCAGCGCGGCGATGTCTTCGCCATTAAAGCGCTGCAGCGCTGCCGGAACGGTATTACCCGCCTCGGTGCAGCACGCGACTTCTTCCAGCACCAGTCCCTGCCCGGTCGTAATGTTGTTTACCACCTCGCGGTAGCGTGGGTTGAGCGTGCTGGCAATAAGCAGCTTTCTTGATTTGGACTTGCGGTTGGCACGCACCGCCATCAAAGCGGCTTCCGCCACCGCTGATGCCCCATCGTAGAGCGAGGCATTGGACACTTCCATCCCGGTCAGCTCGCACATCATGGTCTGGTATTCGTAAATAAGCTGCAGCGTGCCCTGGCTGGCTTCGGCCTGGTACGGCGTGTAGGCGCTGTAAAACTCGCCACGCGTCGTGATCTGCCACACGGCGGCCGGTATGTGATGCTCGTAGGCGCCGGCACCGATGAAGCTGAGCCTGCTGCCGTCCGCAGCAGCACGCTCGTGCATCAGACGGGTCACTTCCATCTCTGCGGCCATTGCCGGCACCGCGGGCAGGCCGTCGATACGCAGATCTGCCGGTATTTCGTCGAACAGCTGCTCTATATCGTCAACACCGATGGTGTCGAGCATCTCGCTGATGTCTTCCGGCGTGTGCGGATTAAACGGCATTACTCGTCCTCGACGGCGGCCTGGTAGGCTTCGGCGTCGAGCAGCTTGGCCAGGTCGTCTTCATTGACCTGCTCAAGCCGCATGATCCAGCCATTGTCGTAGGGTTGCTCGTTGACCAGCTCGGGCTGGTCGGCCAGCGCCTCGTTGACCTCGGTAACCACACCTTCCACGGGCGAATAGACATCGGATGCGGCCTTGACCGACTCGACCACCGCACAGGCATCGCCGGCCGACAACTCGGATCCGACTTCCGGCACTTCGACGAAAACCAGTTCACCCAGCGAAGCCTGGGCATGATCGGTAATGCCGACGGTGATTCCGCCGCTTTCATCTTTTCGTATCCACTCGTGTGACTCGGTGTAATTGAGATCGCCAGGTATGTCACTCATAACGCTTACTCTCGGTTATTCAACGTTGACTTTGATTTGCCCCATGCGCACGAACGGCGGGCGCACAACCCGCACCGGCAGCCGTCGCCCGCGAATTTCAACTTCACAGCTCTCGCCTGTTGCCTTTGGCACCCGCGCCAGGCCGACCGACTTCTCCATTGTCGGCGAATAGGTACCGCTGGTGGTCTCACCCTCGCCTGCCGCGGTAACTATTTTCTGGTGCGCCCGCAAAACGCCACGCCCCAGCAACACCAGTCCAACCAGCTTCTGTTCCACGCCAGCGGCTTTTTGCTGTTCCAGTGCCGCGCGGCCGATAAAATCCCGGTCTTCGGGTTCCCAGGCCACCGTCCAGCCCAGCGCCGATACCAGGGGCGTGGTCGATTCATCCATGTCCTGGCCGTACAGGTTCATGCCCGCTTCCAGACGCAGCGTGTCGCGCGCGCCGAGGCCGCACGGTGCGACGCCTGCGTCTGCAAGCATCTGCCACAGTGCGGCGGCAGTATCACCGGGCAGGATAATTTCAAAACCGTCTTCGCCCGTGTAACCGGTACGGGCAACAAAATAATCGCCTATGGCTACAGCGTTGAAAGGTTTCAGTCCCAGCGCCTGTTCGCGACCGGCTTCGGCCAGGCAACCGGCGGCAAGCTCGCGCGCCTGCGGGCCCTGCACCGCGATCATCGCAAGATCATCGCGTTCTTTCACCGCAACGCCAAATTCCTCTGCCTGCAACGTGATCCAGGCGAGATCCTTGTCACGAGTCGCGGCGTTGACCACGGCGCGGAAAAAACTCTCATCGAGGTAATAGACGATCAGGTCATCGAGCACCCCGCCGCTTTCATTGAGCATGCAGGTGTACAAAGCCCTGCCAGGGGTTTTTAGTTTGGCGACATCGTTAGCCAGCAGGTAACGCAGGAACTCGCGCACCCGTTCGCCGTGCAGGTCAACCACGGTCATGTGCGAAACATCGAACATGCCGGCGGCCCGACGCACGGCGTGATGCTCGTCGATCTGCGAGCCGTAGTGCACCGGCATGTCCCAGCCGGCGAAGTCAACCATGCGCCCGCCAGCGGCTTTGTGCTGCTCGTAGAGGGGCGTGCGTTGCGCCATGTGCTTACTCCGACTTGCCAAACAAAAAAAGGACACGGGTCCTCACCCGCGCCCCTCTGTCCTGCAACCTGAGAGATCAGTGCTTGCGCACCTGCCCCTTCGGTGGGCTGAACGAGTCAGCCGCTCTCCAGAGCCGATCGGAGATATGCTCCCTGGTACCTGAGCGTTTCCGGGCGGGTTGCGCCTTCGGTGGCCCGGTCGCAGCCGGACTCTCTCGCATATATCCTGTTGATCGGAAGCCAAATGATACCACCTCGGTGCCGGTGACAGCGTCATGACCATTGCACTTCTGCGCCGGTGGTAGCTTGTAACTTTCGGAGTCCGAAAAAGTCATGGGTCACTACCGGCAACAACTTCCTAAATTGGGTGAACGAGATGACCGAACTAACTGAAATGCACTGCAAACCCTGCGAGGGCGGGGTCGAACCCATGAGCGCGACCGAGGCGCTCGAATGGCTGCCGAAGCTGGCTGAAGGCTGGTCCATTGACGAGACCGGCAGGGAAATCCGCAAGGACTTCGGGTTCACCGGCTTCTACAAGACCATGGCGTTCGTCAACGCGGTGGCCTGGATTGCCAACACCCAGGGCCACCATCCCGACCTGGAAGTCGGCTATCGCCACTGCCTGGTGCGCTACACCACCCACGCCATCGACGGCCTGTCCGAAAACGACTTCATCTGCGCCGCGCGCATCGACGCTCTGTAAAGATAAAGGGGTCAAGTCTGCCCATTTCCCATCTTTCGAAGCGCCCCGAGCCGGCCAACCGTGGCTGCGTCACGGGAAAATGGGAAATGGGCAGACTTGACCCCTGGTTCTTAACGACCCATGGCGCGTCGAATGACGGCTTGCTTCAGCGGTGTCAGGCGATTGAACAGTGACATGCCCACCTGGCGGGCGCGGCCTACCAGCGGCTGCTCCGCGCGGAACAGCCGGTTGAGCGCATCGAGTGAACCCATCATCAGCAGGTTTTCACTTTTACGCTCACGTTCGTAACGGCGCAGTACTGACAGATCACCCAGTTCTGCTGCGGCGACATCTCTGGCGACATCACTCAGCTTTGCGACATCGGCAAAGCCCAGATTCACGCCCTGCCCGGCCAGCGGATGCACCGCGTGCGCCGCATCGCCAACCAGCACGATATTCGGCCGCACATAGTCGACCGAATGCAGCAGCTGCAGCGGAAATGCCGCGCGGCGATCGCTGAGTGTCACCATGCCAAGCACGGCATCTGTTGCATCCTCTACCGCACGGTTGAACGGTTCCTGTTCGAGCGTCAGCAAGTGATCGGCATGCTCCGGTGTGGTCGACCACACGATTGACGAGCGGCCGTCGTAAAGCGGCAGCAAGGCAATGGGTCCATCAGCCAGAAACCTCTGGTAGGCGGTCTCGCGATGCTCGTTGCTTGTCGTGATGTGTGTGACCACGGCTTTTTGCTCGTACGACCAGCCACGCGTGTCGATGCCGGCCAGCTCGCGGGTGTGCGAACGCGCGCCGTCGGCGCCGATCAGCAATCGCGCCGAAACCCTGCGCCCGTCATCGAGCCGTACGGCAATGCCATCGTCACGCTGGTCGATACTCTCCACCCGGCAAGGGGTAAACAGCACCACCGATGACAGGCTGTCGAGACAACGGTGTAACGCCTGCTGGATACGCCGGTTCTCGATGATGAAACCAAGCTCCGGCTCGCCGATTTCCGCAGCATCGAAATGCACTACGTCGGCTGACTCCGGTGGCACCACGCTGTCCCACACACGCATTTCGCGATACGGCGAAATGGTGCCTGCATCGATGCGCTCCCAGGCGCCAAGCCGCTGCAGCAGCGCCTGCGACGCACGTGACACCGCCGACACACGCAGGTCGATATGCCCGTCATTGAGATCACCGCCAGGCATACGTGCCTCAATAATGGCAACACGCAGGCCGCGCTGGCCAAACGCTACCGCGGCGGCCGAGCCGACCATGCCGGCGCCGCTGATGATGATGTCGTAATCGCTCATCTCAGCCCCGATACGTTGTCGGCGCGTTGCCCAAATCTCTGTCTCACCTCAGACGAACACCGCGCGCCAGCCGCGGCAGCTTGCCGCGCAGGCCCATGGTCTGGCGGGCGAATGCCTTTCGTGGCGCACCGAGCAGGTCGAGCGCGACCAGGCCGGCGCCGCGGGCGAGCTTCACCGGCATGAATTCTGTCGTGAACAGGCGCACCAGCCCGTCGGTGAGGCTGACCACCCGGCTGTGATCGGCCTCGCGCCACTGTGCATAGCCACGCAAGGTTGCTGCGGCACCGGCGTCGTCGGCATCGGCGATGACGTCAGCCAGCGCGGCAACATCACGCAGCCCCAGGTTGAACCCCTGCCCCGCCACCGGGTGCAGACCATGGGCGGCATTACCGACCAGGACATGGCGATCGCCGTGGATACGTTCGGCCCTGACCAGGAACAGCGGGTAACTGTGGCGGCTGCCACAACGGGTGAGCCGGCCGAGACGGTGACCAAACGCTTCCTGCAGTGCCAGCAGAAATGCTGCGTCATCCAGCGCCAGCACGGTTTCGGCTTGCTGCGGCGGCAAGGTCCATACCACGGAGCAGCGACCATTGCTCATTGGCAGGAACGCCAGGGGGCCGGTGTCGGTAAACCGCTCGTAAGCAACATGCTCGTGAAATTTTTCCGGCGTTACGTTGGTAATCACAGCGGTCTGCCCGTAATGAATCGCTTCGGCACGGATTCCGAGCAGTTCGCGCGTAGCTGATCGGGCACCGTCGGCGACTACCAGCAGTCTGGCGCGGTACACCACGTCACCATCTGTGGTATTGACGGTAACCTCCGCCCGATCCTTGCTTACATCAACATCTGCAATGGTTGCCGGACACTGCGTCTCGACACCGGAACGTTCCATCGCCTGCCACAACATCGGGCCCAGAGCACGGTTTTCCACCACGTAGCCCAGCGCCGGCACGCCCTGTTCGTCGTGATTAATCCGCGTGGCACCAAAATGGCCGCGATCGGAAACGTGTATGCCATTGATGGGCGTTGCCGCCGCCTGCAGATCCGGCCAAAGCCCCAGCGTCTCCATGATTCGCCGGCTGCCATAGGACAATGCGGTGGAACGATCGTCGTAACTGGGTTGCCCGGCGTCGCGTGGCGGTTTGGCCTCGACCACCGTCACCTTCAGGGACAAGGGCGCCAGCGCTGTCGCCAGGCTGGCGCCGACCATGCCGCCGCCGACAATGAGAATATCGGTGTCGTGCGCGCTCATCGCCGTCGCTGGTTCTGCGCAGCCAGGGCTTCAACTTCGTCGGGATCCGACGGCACGCCACTGCTGAGTACGTCAGGGCCTTTCTTTGTCACCAGCACATCGTCTTCGATGCGCACGCCGATGCCCTGGTAGCGCTTTGGTACACCCTTTGTGCCCGGCGCGATGTAGATACCCGGTTCCACTGTCATCACCATGCCCGGCTCCAGCAGCCGCCACTGCTCGTCAACCTTGTAGTCACCGACGTCATGCACGTCCATGCCAATCCAGTGGCCGGTGCGGTGAAAAAAGAACTTTTTATAGGCGCCATCTTTTACCAGCTTAGCCGGCGTGCCCTTCAGCAATCCGATTTTAAGCAACCCGCGGGTAATGGTTTTGACCGCCGCCTCGTGCGGGTCGTTCCAGTGATTGCCGGCCCGCACCTGCTCGATAGCCGCCTGCTGGGCGTCCAGCACGATCTGGTAGATCTCGCGCTGTGGTTTGGTGAAGCTGCCGTTAACGGGCCAGCTGCGGGTGATGTCCGACGCGTAGTAGTCGTATTCGCAGCCGGCATCGACCAGCAGCATCTCACCGTCTTCCATCTTCTTGTTGTTGGCGCGGTAATGCAGGACACAGGCATTGGCACCGCTGCCAACGATCGGCGGATAGGAACACACTGCGCCGTTGCGGCGAAACTCGTGCAGGTACTCCGCTTCAATGCTGTACTCGTATAGTCCCGGCCGGGTGGCCTGCATGGCGCGCTTGTGAGCGGCAGCGGCAATTTTTGCCGCCTTGCGCATTGCGGCGATCTCGGCACGGCTCTTGTACAGCCGCAATTCGTGCAGGTGGTGTTCCAATGCGATCAGCTCTTCCGGCGCATGGCCGCCACGCTGGCCACTGGCACGCAGCTGGTTGATCCAGCCAATCAGCTTCTGGTCGAAATCCGGATGCGCGCCCATCGTGTAGTAGACCCGCTCGCACTTCTCCAGCATGCCGACCAGGATGTCGTCGATATCGGTAATCGGGTAGGCGTCGTCAGCCCCGTAAGCCTCCACCGCGCCCTCCGGACCGGCGCGGTCGCCATCCCAGGCCTCCTTCTCCGGATCACGCTCACGACAGAACAGCACGTATTCCGGGTCGTTTCCGGGCATCAGCACCGCCACGGCTTCGGTTTCAGCAAAACCGCTCAGGTAATAGAAGTCGCTGTCCGGGCGGTAGTCATGCTCGACGTCGCGATTACGCAGGCGAACCGGTGCTGCCGGCAGTATCGCAATCGCGCCCTCACCCATCATGTGCATGAGCTGCTTGCGCCGCCTGGGAAACTCTTTACCGTTCATTTCGGCTTAACCGCGAGCTCTTCATACACCAGCTGCGCACCGACCCGCACGTATTCACACAGCTCGGTATAACTCTGCTCATCCTCTTCGGCGGCTTCACCGTGGTGCTGCGCCTCGGTCAGACGGGATAAATCGCTGATGACCTCACCAACATCACCAGGCAGCGCTTCGCCTGCCTTGATGCCACCAACCGTCAGCCCGTAAAGAAATCCCTGGCACCAATGCGCGAGCGAATCGGCGCGGGCAGACAGTTGGTCATTGTCATCCGGCAACAACAAGTCGAATGCCATCGCGCCACCGGACAGGTCGGCGACCAGCTCATCCCGCAGCCGCTCCAGCACTTCGCGGCAATTGTCAAGGCTGTCGCCGCCGCCAGTAATCTGCGCCATCCACTCGTTTCCCTGTACCGGCCCGACACAGATCAGGCCCGCCAGGGTGGCATGACACTCTGCAGCATCAGACTGGCAACCGGCGCTCGCAAGCGCCTGACTCAATTCATCGAATGTAATGGTGGACACAACTTGGACACATCCCAGACGGCGCAGGAATGCTAACACCGGGCGCGGCCGGCACCTAGCTCGATATTGACCGTCCTACGCGGCCGCCCCTATATTTAGCCCACTATGTCAGAACCAACTCCCCGCGAAGAACTCGAAGCCGACCTGAAACGGCTGGAAAAAAACCTGTCCGAACTGCTGGCGAGCCACAATCACCTGCGTGAAGAAAATCGCTCGCTGCGGCAACGGCAGGATGCACTCATTGCCGAGCGCGCCAACCTGCTGCAGAAAAACGAGCAGGTACGTTCCCGCGTCGAGGCAATGGTCGGTCGTCTCAAATCAATGGAGCATGCATCGTGAGCGATGGCATTTCACGGATCAGCGTGCGCATCCTGGAAAAGGAATACCAGGTCGCGTGCCCGGCAAGTGAGCGCGACGACCTGCTGCGCTCAGCCGAAATGCTCAACCGCAAGATGCGCGAGATTCGCGATAGCGGGAAAGTCATCGGCCTGGACCGCATCGCCGTCATGGCGGCATTGAATATCACCAACGAGCTGCTGCAGGCTGAATCGAGCGACGACAAGATCGATACCAAGCTGCGCGGCCGCGTTCGTGATCTTTGCGAGCTCATCGAATCGACCAGCGGCAACGGCACCCAGCAGCTGGAACTGTAAGTTCCCAATATTTGGCAATTTTTGTGAGCTACATCACATTGCCGTAGCTGCCGCCAGGCCATACACTATGGGTGGCGCCAGCTGCAGTGTTCGAGGCGGGCCGGGAATCCTCTCGACCCTAATTACTCACCTCGGGGTCGAACTCTGTCGGTACCGTTGTGCAGATCCGGTTAGCCCGGGAAGCCTGAGGTACCACGGTAGACCCCACCTATTGCTCTGGCTCGAGAGCAATGGCTCAAGACGGCACATGCGGCGGCGCCATTTTCTTTTCCCGCATCCAACCGGTTCAGTTCCATGACCGCTGCAAACGGACGTCGCCAGCAACTGCGCGAGCGCCTGCGCCAGGAGCGACGCGGACTGGCCAGCAACACCCGCACATGGGCAGCTGCCGAAATGTGTCGCCGCGTGACAGAGCTGGAACAGTTTGCTGCCGCCAAAAACATCGCTGCCTACTTTCCGTTCGACGGCGAAATTGATACCGCGCCACTTATCGCTGCCGCGGGCGCTGCCGGCAAGACCGTTTACCTGCCGGTGGTAAAGCCCGGCGCTACACTCGTTTTCGCCCCGTGCACAAACGACACTGCGTTGACACCAAACCGGTACGGCATCGCGGAACCGGTTTGCCCTGGCAACGAACAGGTCGCGGCCGACCAGCTGGCGCTGATTCTGCTGCCCCTGGTCGCGTTCGATTACTCCCTGCACCGGCTGGGAATGGGTGCAGGCTATTATGACCGGACGCTGGCGCCATTATGTGACCGGCCGATACGCCCTTATTTGCTGGGTATCGGCTATGACCTGCAATGTGTGGACACTGTTTTCCCGCAGGGCTGGGATGTTGCTGCGGATGCAGTCATCACCGAGGCCTGCACGTATACCAATAGAGACGGGCAACAATGAAATACTGGCTTTTGAAATCTGAACCAGGCAGCTACAGCATTGACGATCTTGCAGCCGAAAAAAACAAGACTGCATGCTGGGACGGAGTGCGCAATTACCAGGCGCGCAACATGATGCAGGAAATGAAGAAAGGTGATTTGTGTTTTTTCTATCATTCCAGCTGCCCCGAACCAGGAATAGTCGGAATAGTAAAAGTGGTTCGTGAAGCGTATCCGGATCACACAGCATTCGATCCGGAAGACCATCACTACGATCCAAAGAGCGATCCTGACGACCCACGATGGTTCATGGTAGACGTGCGCATCGTGCGCAAATTTGCGCAGATTATCGGCTTGCGAGAACTACGCGAACATGCTGATGGAGCACTGTCCGACATGGTCATTCTGCGTCGTGGCAACCGCCTATCTGTGACGCCGGTCACGAAAAAACAATGGAACTTCATTACCTCGATGCAATAACTGTTGTACACGAGATACCGTTATTTACAGTGTTTTCTTACACGAGAGCCAATTTATCCGCACACGATGCCCGCTCTCGCTAGCTGAGTCGGGTCAAGTTTTTTCGCCACACTGACCGCCGTTAAAACAGCCGGGAACAGTGACAACGAAATTAACAATCTCCCGGATAAGTTGCTGGATTTCTTCTGTTTGTTGTATATATCGCCCCGTACATTCCCCATGGAGAACTGTATGGCTACCAGAGCTAAGAAGCGAAAGACGACCAAGCGTCGTAAGACTGCGAAGAAACGCAAGACTGCGAAGCGTCGTAAGACTACGAAGAAACGTAAGACTACGAAGCGCCGTAAGACTGCGAAGAAACGCAAGACCACTAAACGTCGTAAGACGAAGAAACGGAAGACCGCTAAGAAGCGTAAGACTACGAAGAAGCGTAAGACGAAGAAACGTAAGACTGCGAAGAAGCGTAAGACTACGAAACGTCGCAAGACGAAGAAACGTAAGACTACGCGGAAGAAGCGCTAAAGTCCGCGCATACCCGGGGTTGATCACCCCGTGGACGATAAACAGGCCCGCTGACGCGGGCCTGTTTTTTTACGCCTGCAGCAACCCGCTCGACCCGGTCCATAAATGGCGTCAACATAGACCCTCAGCCTGGAAATGGAGCGCGTCATGACGCAGGACGAAAAAAAGACTCGGGTCGCTGAAGCAGCACTGGGATATATCGAAGAGGACACAGTGCTTGGCGTAGGCACCGGCTCGACGGTGAACTGCCTGATCGATGCAATCGCCAGCAGGAAGCTGCGTATCGAAGCGGCTGTCTCCAGCTCCGCCGCGACGACGCAGCGCCTGCAGCAACATGGCATAGAGGTAATCGACCTCAACAGCGCCGGCACGCTTTCGGTATACATCGATGGCGCCGACGAGGCAGACGCTCACCTGCGACTGGTCAAGGGCGGTGGCGGTGCGCTGACACGCGAGAAGATCATTGCCGCAGCCTCACGCAGGTTTGTCTGCATCGTCGATGAATCCAAGATCGTTCCGGTATTGGGCGCGTTCCCGCTGCCGGTCGAGGTCATCCCGATGGCACGCTCGTACGTGGCACGCCAGCTGATAGCCCTTGGCGGCCAGCCGGAGTGGCGGGCAGATACGGTGACTGACAACGGCAACGCCATTCTCGATGTTCACAACCTTGATATCACCGACCCGCCGGCGCTCGAATCTGAAATAAACCAGATAGCCGGAGTCGTTACCGTCGGATTATTTGCCCGGCGCCCCGCGGATGTGCTGCTGATCGGCTCAGATAACGGCGTGGAGACCCGCCGGCGCTGAAATGACACCGGACGAGGCATCGTTCCTGCAGGACTTTGAGGCCTGCACGCTGCCGGCTGAGGCCTGGACCCATCGCGCCCATATCCACATGGGCTGGCTGCAACTGCAGCGGGCGCCCTACCCTGACGCCCTGGCCCGCATACGCGCAGGTATCCGGCGCTTCAATACCGAGGTGCTGGCCCGCCGACAGCAGTATCACGACACCGTGACGATTGCTTTTACCCGACTGATCGCAGCAGCGCTGCGAGCGGGCGAAAGTTTCGACGCGTTCTGCGATCGCAACCCGGAATTGCTGGCGAAGAACCCAGGCATCCTGCAATACCATTACAGCGCCGACCTGCTGGCCACAGACGCTGCCCGCACCGGCTTCGTCGAGCCCGACCTGGCGCCGCTGCCGCCGGCGCCAGAACCTTAGCCCGCGTCGTCCCTGCCTGTAGGAGCGGCTTCAGCCGCGAATACCTTTCCAGGCACCGCACGATGTTTACGTCTGGTCGCAGGCAGTCGCGGCTGGAAGCCGCTCCCACAGGTCGCAGGCAGTCGCGGCTGGAAGCCGCTCCCACAGATCGCAGGCAGTCGCGGCTGGAAGCCGCTCCCACAGGTCGCAGGCAGGCGCGGCTGGAAGCCGCTCCCACAGATCGCAGGCAGTCCAGGGCATCGACGTCCCAACGAAAAAAGGCCGAAACGAATTCGTTTCGGCCTTTCGGTTTTGGCTGGGGGACCAGGATTCGAACCTGGGTTGGCGGAGTCAGAGTCCGCAGTCCTACCGCTAGACGATCCCCCAGTATCGGGAAAACGACGCCGGCAGATCAGCGCTTCGAGTACTGCGTTGCGCGACGAGCCTTACGCAGCCCGACTTTCTTGCGCTCTACCTCACGGGCATCGCGAGTGACGAAACCGGCATCACGCAGTGGCTTGCGCAACGTCTCATCGTATTCGATCAGCGCCCGGGTGAGGCCGTGGCGTATCGCACCGGCCTGACCGGTCGTGCCGCCACCCTGTACGGTCACTTCGACATCGAAGCGCCCTTCCGCCTGTGCTACCTCCAGCGGCTGCCGCACGATCATCCGCGCAGTCTCGCGACCGAAGAACTTGTCCAGCGGCTTGCTGTTGACCGTGATATCGCCAGAGCCCGGCCGCACGAATACGCGTGCGGTGGAAGTCTTGCGACGGCCGGTGCCGTAATTTGCCTGTTCGCTCATAGCTTAAATTTCCAGTGTCTTTGGCTGCTGCGACTGGTGCCTGTGCTCGGGTCCGGCATAGACCTTCAGCTTGCGGTACATGGAACGGCCGAGGCGATTCTTCGGCAGCATGCCTTTAACCGCACGCTCGATGGCGCGCTCGGGAGCACGCTTCATCAGGTCACCCAGCGTTTCTTCCTTCATGTTGCCGATATAACCGGTGAAGCGGTGATAACGCTTGTCGGCCAGCTTGTTGCCGGTTACCCGCACCTGGCTGGCATTGACCACTACGATGTAGTCACCAGTGTCGATATGCGGAGTGAATTCCGGCTTGTGTTTACCACGCAGGCGTCTGGCCACCTCGGTTGCGAGGCGTCCCAGCGTTTTGCCGGCGGCGTCGACGACGTACCATTCACGTCGCACATTTTCGTTTGTTGCGATATAAGTTTTCATGTTTATCAAATCCACCCGGCCCGGGCGAAGCGCGTAAATATACGTCAGCGCCCGGTGCAATGCAACAGTGGCGCCCCGATCATGCCGGGGAAATGCACTTAATAAACAATCAGTTATATCTTCAGCCGTGCAACGCTTTTGCCGTGAACCAGGTGCTGCTCGACAATCTCGTCGATATCGGCCCGGTCGGCATAGGTGTACCAGACCTGCTCCGGGTAGATCACACAAACCGGCCCCTCGACACAACGGTCGAGGCAGCCGGCGCTATTGACCCGTACGCCCCCGGCACCGGCAATGCCAAGCTCCTTCGTGCGCTGCTTGGCATAGTTGCGCAGCTCCATTGCGGCGTGATTCATACAGCACTGCCGACCATGCTCACGCTGGTTGGTGCAGAAGAACACATGGCGCTTGTAGTAGCTCAGAAACCGTACTCCAGGGAAATGGCGGTGAAGGTATCGCGCTTCTCACTGCCAGCAGGCACTTCCGAATTGTTCTTTATCGTGTAGGAAAACACCAGCCCGAGATCGTCCAGCAACGTGGCCTTTACCGCACTTATCGACTCCAGATAAGTATTTTCGGAGCCGCGCTCAATTGCCAGGACCTGCGTGAACCGCGCCGTTTCACTGAAATTCCACAGATAATCGCCACCGATGCGGACAATCGCGCTGTCCTCGCTGGTGTTGTCACGCAGGTCGTTCTGCTTGAAACCGGCGCCGGCCTCGAGGTTCAGCACCTGGTTGTCCTGATTGATGATGCGTCGGCCGTAACCTATTGCTTCAGTCGTCTGCTGGTCGTAGCCACTGAACTTGTCCTTTTCATACGCCAACAGGCCAAAAATGTAATCGAATTCGGTGAAATCATATTTGGCCTTGTAGTTCGCCTTGTAGCGTTCTGCGGTGGTTGAACCGGCGCTATCAGCGCCTGCGGCAGCGGCACCGAAGGTGTGATGCCAGCGGTCTAAATCGTAGTTCAGCCCCAGACCGAGGTTGGCATTGGTGGTTTCCGAGTTACCGGCTGTGGCCAGCAGGCCCAGCGCGGCGCTGCCGCTCCATGGCTTGTCCTGAGCCTGGGTTGCGACAGCTGATAACAGCAGTAATACAGCGACTAAGTACTTCATTGACGTGCTCCCGAATGAATACAAAGCGCGCAATCTTAGCAGCGTGGCCGGCAATGACCATGGAAGACACCAATCCTCACAGTAATTGCGCACGGTAAAGGCGGCAGGCAGTGTGACGCCGTTCCGGGCCAGGCAGCTGCGAAAGCGGACCGGCGTCACGTTGCCGTCCGCGCCGTTGTGACAGAGTCGAAACGGCCCCACCGCCCATAATGCCGCGGCGCGGCAAAATCCCTGCAAAACCGGACATTTCCACATGGTTTCACCGGGCGAGGCGATTTGTGACAATCTTCGCATCAAAGGCGTGACCAATGTCTCAGTTTGCACCCCGTCCGCTACATATAATCGGCAACCATGACCGTTCGACATAATCGCGAACAACACGCAATCAGCGATCGACTCGTCGCCGCCGCAGACCAGGCGCTGCGAGTCGTCGCCGGAACGCCGCGTGCCCAACGCAGCAGCCCGGCTGCTGCCAGCGACAATGACGCGTTGCAGCCTGCGGAGCGTCGTCATGCGGCCCGTCTGATGCGGGTCAATCACGCCGGCGAAGTTGCTGCCCAGGCGCTGTACCAGGGTCAGGCCCTGACCGCGAAGCTCGAACAGGTGCGTGACACCATGGAGCACGCTGCAGCCGAAGAAACCGATCACCTGGCCTGGTGCGAACAACGTATTGACGAACTTGGCGGCCAGCGCAGCCTGCTTAACCCGCTGTGGTATGCCGGCTCATTCACTATTGGCGCACTGGCCGGCATCGCCGGCGACCGCTGGAGCCTGGGTTTCGTTGCCGAAACCGAACGCCAGGTCGTAAATCATCTCGATGACCACCTCGAACGCCTGCCGGCCGCGGACAACCGCAGCCGGGCAGTGCTTGAGCAAATGCGTACTGACGAGGCCGCCCATGGCAGTCAGGCTACAGCGGCGGGTGGTCGCGAGCTGCCGCCACCAATAGCACGCCTGATGAGCGCAGTGTCGCGCGTAATGACGCGTACGGCGTACTGGATTTAAAGGAATCGCTGCCGGGTACGGTGCGATGGATGTTTAACCTAGAACAGTTGAGTGAGTAAAATGCCTTCACTTCTTAAAGAGGCCCCCATGGAAAACTCTGCAAAGCGTTTTAACGACGTACCAGCAATAAACCGGTTCCTCAGCTATTGCCGGATGCGTACTGTGCCCAGCAAAACAGTCGTCATCCACGCGGGTGACCTGCCGGACATTCTTTACTACCTGGTCGAAGGCTCGGTGGAAGTCATGATCGAGGATGAGGATGGCAACGAAATGGTGCTGGCCTACCTCAACAAGGGCGAGTTTTTTGGCGAGATGGGCCTGTTCCACGAGCAACCAACCCGCAGTGCGTGGGTCCGCACCCGCACCGAGTGCGAAATCGCCGAGATGACCTACCCGCGTTTCCGCCAGATTGCCGCGGAAAGCCCGGGCCTGATTTTCGAGCTGGCTACCCAGCTCGCCAGCCGGCTCAACCGCACCAACCGCAAGCTGGGCGACCTGGCATTTGTCGACGTCACCGGACGCATTGCTCACGCACTGATGGACCTGTGCAACGAGCCAGATGCCATGACTCATCCGGACGGTATGCAGATCAAGGTCAGCCGCCAGGAGCTGAGCCGCCTCGTTGGCTGCTCCCGCGAAATGGCCGGCCGTGTGCTGAAAGTCCTGGAGGAACAGGGCCTGGTAACCGCATCAGGCAAGACCATTGTTGTTTATGGAGCACGCCCGGGCCAGCAGCGCCCCTAGGTAACGCTGGCGGAGCTTGAGAAGGCCCCCTCAGCGGGGCCTTCTTTGTTTGCAAACGGCGCAGCGCCGCGCCGAAGAGGACTATCGACATGCTGGATGCACTGCGCGATTACTTCTCCAACGACCAGTTCATGCCCCACGGCATGTGTTTCTTGTGGCGGCCCGACGTGTTGTGGACGCACGTCGCTTCCGACGTGACCATTGCCCTGGCCTACTTCAGTATTCCCCTGGCTCTTATCTACTTTGCGCGGCGTCGCGGCGACCTGGGGCCCGAGTACAACTGGATTTTCAGGTTGTTTGCCGCATTCATCTTGTTCTGCGGCATGACGCACCTGATGGGTGTTTGGGTGCTGTGGAACCCTGACTACATTGCCCAGGGTTACCTGAAGGCGACCACGGCGCTGGTGTCGCTGGCCACGGCCGTTGCGCTCTGGCCGCTGGTACCGCGGGCAGCGGCACTACCGCATCCGCGTGAGCTTCAAAACAAAAGCGCCATGCTGGCCGAAGAGGTTGCCGAACGTCGCCGCGCCGAAGGCGCGCTGCAACGCGCACAGGCAGAACTTGAGTCACGCGTCGACCGGCGTACCGCCGAGCTTGCCGCCAAAGCCCACGAACTCAACCAGACGAATCGCTTTCTCGACTCGGTGCTGGAACACATCCCGAGCGTGATCCTGGTAAAGGACGCGCGTGATTTGTCTATTGTCGGACTCAACGATGCCGCGCTGAAGCTTATCGGCAAGCCACGCGAGCAAATCATC
This sequence comes from Gammaproteobacteria bacterium, assembly GCA_013003425.1. NCBI lineage: Bacteria > Pseudomonadati > Pseudomonadota > Gammaproteobacteria > Gammaproteobacteria bacterium. The sequence continues at coordinate 22,109 of JABDJB010000011.1, forward strand.
GGCCGCACCGAAGATGCTTTCCTGTCAGAGGCCGCGGCCAATATTTCTGCAATACAGGACCGACAGGTTGCCGAAACCGGGCTGTTAATGCGGGTACAGGATCATCACATGCCGACACCGACCGGCGAACGCATATTCGAAACGCGGAAAGTCGCGATCGCCGGCGACGACGGCAAAACCCAGTTCATCCTGCAGATATCCGACGACCTGACCCAACGTAAGGGCTACGAGGAACGTTTCCGCATGGCGGTCGAGTCCTCACCCGCCGGCATGGTGATGACGAATGAATTCGGCGTCATCGAAATGGTCAATGAAGAAGCCACCCGGCTGTTTGGCTACCCGCGCAATGAGCTGCTCGGTGCCCCGATCGAGCAGCTGGTGCCCAACGAAGTGCGCAAGGGCCACCCGGAACTGCGTGATTCCTATCATGACAAGCCACAGGCCCGGCGTATTGGCGCGGGGCGCGAACTGCACGGCCGGCGCAAGGACGGCGACCTGGTGCCTGTGGAAATCGGTCTCACCCCGATCGACACCGATGAAGGCACGCTGGTGCTGAGCGCCATCGTCGATATCACCGGGCGCAAGGAGGCCGAACAGGCGGTACGCACCAGCGAGGCGCAGCTGCGACTGATGGCCAATTCACTGCCGGTGCTGATTGCCTACCTGACCACCGACCGTGAACTGCAGTTCGCCAATACCACGCTGGGCAAGTGGTGCGGTATAGACCCGTCTGCAATCGGTACCAGCGGCACCAGCAGTATCCTCGACAGCCTGGCGCGTGCCGATGGTTGTGACCGTGCGCTGGCTGGCGAACGCCACCGTGAGACCCGCCGCATCGCCTTTCCGGATGGCGAACGCGATATCGAACTGATGTATCTGCCCAACGTCAACGAACAGGGCGAAGTGGAAGGCGTTTACCTGCTTGGCAGCGACATAACCGAACAGCGCCAGGTCTACGACGAGCTGACCCGCGCAAATGAGGAACTGGCTCGCAGCAACGCCGAACTTGACGATTTTGCCTACATCGCCTCGCACGACCTGAAAGAACCGCTCCGGGGCATTCACAACTACGCGGCGATACTGCTGGAAGATCATGCCGCCGACCTCGGCGACGAAGGCGCGGACAAGCTGCACACCCTGGTGCGATTGTCGAAGCGGCTCGAACTGCTGATCAGCTCGCTGCTGGAATACTCGCGTACCGGCAGGACCGAACTGGCAATCAGGCCGACCGACCTCAACGAGGTAGTCAGCGGGGTAATCGACTCACTGCGTATCTCGCTGGAGCAGAACAACGCTACGGTGACGGTGCATGATCTGCCAGTGATGACCTGCGACAGCGTCCGCATCGGCGAGGTCTATGTCAATCTCATTTCGAATGCCATGCGCTACAACGACAAGGACGCAAAACAAATCGAGGTTGGTGTAGACACCAGCGGCGAACAGCCGGTGCTGTTTGTGCGTGACGACGGCATCGGCATGCACGATCGCCATCAGCAGTCGATTTTCCGCATCTTCAAGCGGCTGCACCCGCGTGACAGCTATGGTGGTGGGTCAGGTGCCGGCCTGACGATCGCCAAGAAGATCGTTGAACGCCACGGCGGGCGGATCTGGGTCGAATCCAGTCCAGGCGCAGGCAGCACCTTCTACTTCACCCTGGGATGACATGAGCAACGGCGAGCAACCGACGCTACTGGTGGTCGAGGACAGCCCGGAAGACTACGAGATGATCTGCCGCGGCCTGCGCCACGCTGACGTTGCCGCCAATATCGAGCACTGCATCGACGGTGACGCCGCGCTGGAGCACCTGGCTGGCTGTGCGACCGCGCAACTGCCAGACCTGGTTTTGCTCGACCTCAACCTGCCAGGCACCGATGGCAGGGATGTACTGCGCGCGATGCAGGGCGATGCCCGGATTGCGTCGGTTCCGGTTGTGGTGTTCAGCAATTCCAGCAACAGCAACGACGTCAGTGCCTGCTACAAACTGGGCGCCAACAGCTTCATCGAAAAGCCGCTGGGACCGGCGGCGTTCAAGACCGTCATGCAGCAGCTGCGCGACTACTGGCTGGACCTGGTCCGGCTGCCATCACGCTGACCTGCACATTTACTTGACTTAATGCGCAAAAACGCCGCGGATGTGGTGCGCGTTGTGATCCCTTTCACACCGCCTCGGGGAGCATCTGTTGCATATTGTGGATGTGCCAGAAGAAAGAAGTGCAAGTAACGACACGTAAAGGAAATTACCATGTCAAAAAGTGGAGAAGGCAGGGCTGCCCCGACACCGTTTACGCCGGCCGGCGTAAGCGGCGTACCACGATTGCTTGTCGTCGATGACTCACCGGAAACCCGTTATATCTATCGGCGGCTGCTGCAGAAAGCCGATTACACCCACGCTTTCGAGGAAGCAGATACTGTAGCCGATGCACTGCGGCGGTTGCGCAACGAAAAGTTTGATTGCGTGCTGCTGGATTTCTGCCTGCCCGATGGCGACGGACTGGATTTACTCAAAGCTCTGGCTCCGGATACTTCCGTCAACACGCCGGTCATCATGATCACCGGCGAAGGCAGCGAGCCTGTGGCGGTAGAGGCAATGAAACTGGGCGCCAAAGACTACCTGGTCAAGGACAACATCACGCAGGACCGGCTGGTGGGGACACTCGACTATGCAATGGACCAGGCGCAGACCGAACGTGCCCTGCTTGTTTATCGCGAGGAACTGGAGCAGGCATCAGTCACCGACCCGCTGACCGGGCTGCACAACCGCCGCTACCTGTCGGAGCACCTGCAGATTGAACTGCAGCGCTGTGCCCGCTACGGCTCACCGCTGTCGTTGCTGATGATAGACCTTGATCACTTCAAGGCGCTCAATGACCGCTATGGCCATGTGGTCGGCGACAAGGTATTGCAGGAGTTTGCCGCGATGTTGCGCCGCGTGGCGCGCAACACCGACATCGTGGCGCGCTACGGTGGCGAGGAATTCTGCGTTGTCCTGACAAATACGGATTTTGCCGGCGGCGCACATTTGGCCGAGCGAATCTGCGAGGAAGCCCGCGCCATGCGTCATGACGACGGTGCGGGCGGACAGCTGACTGTGACCTGCAGCACCGGCATGGCTACGGCCAGTGATGAAGGTGAGCCACAAGTGCTGATTGAGCGCGCTGACAAGGCACTTTACCGGGCAAAACGCCTCGGTCGCGACCAGGCCTGTCTCGCCGAAGTACCCGTAACGGCGTCAGCCTAGCGGCTCCAGCCCGCGGCACGCATGCCGCGCAGGTACAGGTCGGCAATATCGGCCGGCAGGAAAGTCTTGAGATGTGACTCGGACATGAACGGCACCAGCGTCATCATCTCCTGCAACGCTGCCGCCCCCTCTTCGCCCTTGCCAAGGAACCCCAGCGAAGCTGCCAGCAGGCGCATGGCGCCAGGCTGGCCCGGCCGCGCAGCCAGGCTCTTGCGCGCATACTCTATTGCCTGCTCGTAGCGACCCGCCACAAAGTGCGCTGCCCCGAGACTGAACAGGAACTCGTGCATCAACGGATCACCCGGCGACAGCCGTATTGCCTTCTGGATCATCGGAATCCCTTCGTCGGGGCGCCATGCCAGGGTCAGCGCAGACCCCAGCGCCCAATGACCCAGGGCCGAACTGGGATTGAGGTGTGTGGCGCGCTCCAGCAGCGTAATCGCGCGTAGCTGGTTGCCGGTGAGGTTGCAGGCGTACCCCAGCGCTGTCAGCGCCATCGGGTCGTCAGGATCGAGCGCTACGGCTTTCTCCGCCGTCTGAACCGCGAGGCGCGTCGAGTCTTCCTGCGACTCCGACCACTTGTAGATGATGTCGTACTGGTGGGCAAATGCCATCAGGGTATAGGCGCTGGCCGAGTCGGTCTTCATCTCGAGGGCGCGCTGCGCCCATTTCTTGGCGGCTATGTTGTCATCGCGCGTGCCCTGGGTCAGGTGCCAGATGCCGCGGTGGATGCAGTCCCAGGAATCGAGATCCTGCGGCGTTCGCTGCATCGCATGACGAATTTCCGAATGCGAGAGCACCGGGCTCAGCGACGCGGCGATCGACTCGGTGATTTCGTCCTGCAGCTCGAAGATGTCAGACAGCTCGCGGTCGTAGCGCTGAGACCACAACTGTGTCTGGTCATGGGTGTGTACCAGGGCGACGTTTACCCGAATCTTGTTGCCGGATCGGCGTACTGAACCGGAGACCAGGTAATGGGCACCAAGCAGCTTGCCGATTTCGCGGGCATCACGATCGTCACCCTTGTAAGCAAAGCTCGAATTGCGGGCGATAACCGGATAAAGGCGTAATGCAGAAAGCCGGTTGATCAGGTCTTCGGCCAGTCCCTGCGCGAAATACTCCTGCTCGACATCCTGGCTGAGATTGGTAAACGGCAACACCGCGATTGCGTGACGTCCGGCAAAACCCGGCACCGCATCGGTGGTCGACGTGCCTGGCTGCTGACTGTCGTGCGTATCGACAAAAAGCACCCGCACGGGGCGCGGCACGTTCTTGAGCTCTTTCTGCCCCTGGTCCCTGACCTCGACCGGCAGCCGGTCGGCCACATGGTCCAGCACAGTTCCGGTGATTGCCACGCCGCCCGGCGGCGCCAGCGCCTGCACCCGGGCAGCGATATTCACACCGTCACCGGCGATACGCTCTCCATCGACCACCAGCTCGCCGACATTGATGCCGATCCGAAACCGCAGCTGCGACGCCCCGTTGCCGCTCTCGGTTTCAGCCGTGTGGCTCTGGATTTCCAGGGCGCATTCGACCGCATCCACCGCGCTGGCAAACTCCGCCAGCACGTTATCACCGACCGCATCGACTATCCGGCCGCTGTGCAGCCGCACCAGTCCGGCAATGGCCGCCCGGTGGGTATTCATGGCGGCCAGCGTGCGGGCATCGTCTTCGGCTACAAGCCGAGTGTAATCAACGACATCGGCGCTGAGGATCGCTGCCAGACGGCGCTCTGCAGGCGTGTTTATGGCCCTGTCATCCTTTTTTTGCTGCACTGCAACCATACACCGCCATGATATTGCTGCAGTGCAACGAAATCAAGCTGGCACGGAAGCCAGGGCCTCCCGCATGGCGGTGATGGTGGCTCGATAATCACTACTGCCAAAGATAGCCGAGCCGGCGACAAAGGTGTCGGCCCCGGCAGCCGCCACGCGGGCGATATTGTCGATTTTCACCCCGCCGTCGATCTCCAGCCGGATATCGTTGCCACTGGCCCCGATACGCTCGCGGGCATGACGCAGTTTTTCCAGCGCTGACGGGATGAACCGCTGGCCGCCAAACCCGGGGTTGACCGACATCACCAGGATCATGTCGAGGTCGTCCATGACGTAATCGAGCCAGTGCAATGATGTCGCCGGGTTGAACACCAGGCCGGCAAGACATCCTTCGCTGCGGATCAGCTGCAGGCTGCGCTGGACATGGGCGCTGGCCTCGGGATGAAACGTGATGTAGCTGGCCCCCGCCGCGGCGAACTCACCAATAAGGCGATCGACCGGATTGACCATCAGGTGCACGTCAATTGGCGCCGTGACTCCGTGCCGACGCAACGCCTCCACCACCAGTGGTCCTATCGTCAGGTTGGGCACGTAATGGTTATCCATTACATCGACGTGTACGAGGTCAGCGCCGGCCTCGAGCACTGCGTCAACCTCTGCCCCGAGCCGGGCAAAATCGGCGGACAGGATCGACGGGGCAATCAGGTAATCAGTCATACGAGCTCCAGGCTCAGGTGAATTTCAGCCGCGACGCGCAGCCATTACGGTCTCATAAGCCATGCGCACTTCGTGTGTTTTTTCGCGCGCGGCCGCCATTGCCTCGTCGCCGAGATCCTGGCTGGCGATCTTGTCCGGATGATGCCGGTTCATCAGCCGCCGGTAGGCCTGCTTGACGACTGCATCATCGGCATTGGTATCGACACCGAGCACGACACAGGCGTTGACCACAGGGTCGTCCATGGACTCGACTGCCGCGCGGGCACGGGCCGCGCCGGAGCGCATACGCGACATAGCCTCGGTCTGCGCAAACTCGATGGCGCTCATGCCGAGCTGGCGGCACACGTGTTTCAGCGCAACCCGCGTGGTACCACTCATGCCGCCGTCCGCCAGCGCCACCCTCATCTGCATATCGACGAATGCCCGGATAATGGCCGGCTTGCCACGCGCCAGCTCTTTCAACCGGCGCAGCTGTCCATCTGGCTTGAAATGTTGCTGTGCGCCGCTGTCGAAGGCGCGCCAGGCCGAGCTGTGCCGATGGTTCTCCAGCTTCAGTTCACGGATGACCGTGCTGGCAATACGTTTCTCCGCACGCGACACCTTGCCGTCGGCCATGGCGATGTGACCCATGATCGAAAAGGTCGCTTCCAGCAGAGTCTCGCGGAACGGGTAAACACCGGAACGCAGGCGCGGCCGGTCGAGTTCCTCCGACATGCCCTTGTCAAACTCGTGCCCGAGCGCCAGCCCGACGATACCGCCGACAGGCCCGAAAAAAGCGAGCCCGATGGAACCGGCGGCAGCTTTACCGACCCAGCGCATCACTACCGCCATGATGTTGCCGATTGACGCCGTGGCGCCACCGCTGCAACAATCCCCCGCCTGCCTTGTTAGCAGTCTTCATGGGCTAAATATTCTACCGCATAACTTGAACCAGCCCCTGCACCAGACCGAACTCAGCCTGCCGCTACTGTGCCGCGGCAAGGTTCGTGACATCTACGTGGTGGATGACGATTACCTGCTGCTGGTGGCTACCGACCGGCTGTCAGCGTTCGATGTCGTGCTGCCCGACCCGATCCCGGAAAAAGGCAACATACTCACCGCGCTGTCCTGCTTCTGGTTCGAACTTACCCGCGACATAGTTGCTAACCACCTGACCGGCATCGAACCGGCTGAAGTTGTCAGCGCGGCGGAACGGGACCAGGTTGCCGGACGAGCCCTGGTTGTGCGCCGCCTCGACCCGCTGCCGATCGAGGCCGTGGCGCGCGGCTACCTGATCGGCTCCGGCTGGAACGACTACCGCGCCAGTGGCGCCGTATGCGGCATCGCCCTGCCCGCTTACCTGGAGCTGGCGCAACAATTACCACAACCGATCTTCACCCCGGCCACCAAGGCCGCCGCCGGCGACCACGACGAAAACATCAGCTACCAGCAGTGTGTCGATATCGTTGGCTCAAAAGTAGCCGAACAGATCCGCGACACAACCCTGGAGATTTACTCAACCGCCGCCGCCTATGCCGCCGAACGCGGCATCATCATCGCCGATACCAAGTTCGAGTTCGCGCTGGACGGCGATCGGCTGGTGCTCATCGACGAATGTCTCACACCTGATTCGTCACGGTTCTGGCCAGCTGACCAGTACCGCACCGGTATCAGCCCGCCCAGCTTCGACAAGCAGTTCGTCCGTGACTATCTCGAAACGCTGGACTGGGACAAGCAACCGCCGGCGCCACACCTGCCACCCGAAATCATTGACCAGACTCACGAGAACTACCTCGAAGCCTATCGCCGCCTTGTCAGCTAGATAATCGTCGAACCGGCCCGGCCGGTTCGACTCCTTCTACCCCTGCCAACCCACCATCAGCCGCGACGCAGAT